>NZ_BEHC01000037.1:0-35477 GCF_003112495.1 Enterococcus sp. H57 | reverse complement strand
CCAAAAATCTTTTCAAATCAATTACCTTTGATTGTGGAAAAGAATTCTCTAATTGGAAAAGTATTAGTAATACGAATGATATTGATATTTATTTTGCAGACCCAGGAACGCCTTCCCAACGGGGATTAAATGAACATTCAAACGGACTCCTCCGAAAAGATGGACTACCAAAAGAAATGGAATTCCACCAAGTCAATCAAGGATTCATCTCATCCGTTGCGTCCAAAAGAAACCATATCCCTAGAAAATCACTAAATTACCAAACACCATTAGAAGTTTTTTTGAGTTACGTAAATGGAAAGTTTTGTCTCGCTTAATTTGACAAATAATAGGTCATAAAGATGTTTCCACTACACAAGTCTATACCCATATTTCTCCCGAAGTGAAAAAAAGATCAATGAATCAACTAGAAAACTATATAGAAGAGCAAATAAAAAAGCACTCAAATTGAGTGCTTTTTTAAGCTCACTATCACTAAAACTATCACTAATTTTATTTATAAGCGAACATGTTTCTATCACTGATTTTTTAAATCTAGCGAAAAACCCTTATCTTAAAGGCGTTCGTTCAATTCTTTGGCAAGGTCTTCAAAGCCTGGCTTGCCTAGAAGTGCGAACATGGTTTTCTTATAGCTCATGTAGAAAAATTTTCTTGATGATGATTTTATCCATCAATTGAGATTGACTGTTTTGCTCTCCTATGATTTCAGCTATGATTGTCCGATTTTGCGGTTTTCTTCTTAACTGGTAGTTGATTTTCCCAGTTTCCATCAACTCGCTAAGCATATCCACGACTCCGCCAAATCCGGTCTTTTTCGTAATAAAACCTAGTGCTACCATTCGTTCATCTAGATTTTTTGCTGTAATCGTCACACCAGTAATGAGCGAGTGCTGTAATGTTTGGGCCAGCTCTTCCATCCCTTCAGCATTGGATACGACGGAAGCTGTTTTGTTAATAGGTTCTTCGTTTATTTCTTTTGGTTCTTTCCTCTCCACTTTCACTGTTTGACGAAGGACATCTAGTTCTTGCAAGAGCGTTTCGTATTGTTCTTGGGTCAGCATCACGCCAGCTACTTTTTCACGATTAAATATATATACGCCAGTTCCCGCGTCTCGCGCTTGAGCAAATACATCCATCGGCGATCGTTTCACTTCTGTGATCGAAGATGTGGGAACTTCTAATTTCTTTAATTCCAATGGATTTCCTCCTTTACTAATCGCTTTTTATTATAGCACAGACTGACTTGTTTTGATCTTTTTTCCAAAGGTTTTATCGGTTTTTGCCTAACCAGTAATTGATATCGGTAAGAAGTCTTTCGATACCAAATGAAGGATGGTACAGATACGTTTTTTGATCTTCGTTATGGTCTAGTGGAAAAAAATGATCGGTGATCACTAGATCTGCATACCGAGGCGGCTTATTTCGAGTACATACATGTATAGAGATCCGTTTTCGATGTCTTAGCGTTTTGTTCAGTACCCCAGCAAGTCTTCTTGCTTCTTGGTGTTCATAACGAAAAAAAAAGACGATTTTCACTTCAGGAGGGTGGACATCTAAATACCCTCGTTCCTGGAGTGTTTTCAGTAAAAGCATCCCCCACTCTACTGCGGGGTATGCAAATGCTTGTTGGATCGCTAGCCGAAATTGATATAGTTTATCTTTGGAATTGGGAAATTTTTCTAATGTTTCCTGATAATAACGAACTTCTTCTATCAGCCGGTCATGGATACCAATTACGTAACGAAGCCATTCTTGGTAAAGTACTTTTGTCAGCTTTGATTTGTTTTCGCTCTCAAATTCGCTATTCAGCCAAAACAGCGAATCAAGCTTTTCAGTCACAATCGTCAATTTTCGATAGTCTTGTGTCTCTTCTATCCGTTTCCACCGCTTTTCAGTAATCTGGTTACAGCTCAAGCGCAAAATTGCTAGATAATTTTTTTCTTTTATTGGCAAAATCTGCTCTTCTCTAAATAGCAATTCAGGAAACAATTCAAAGAATAGTGTTCGACTGTCTCCTAAAATCTCGATTTCTGCCGGATCCTTTCTTTGCTTCAATAATTGGATGAACATCTCAGAAAAGGACTGCTCTCCATCATCTGCAAAAAAATGCGGAAAATCTTTCAAAAAGCAAAACAGCAGATATCTTACTTTTCTTTCTGAACCAAAGATCTGTGCTTTTTTATAAGAAAAAGAAAGGTGGTACTCGCCAAACCACTTTCTCAATCGCTCTTGCGTAGAACGATCGTACTTCTGCTCGTAAGGTTCATTCAATAGCAGATTTTTCAGTAAACAAAACGGGGGTGATTGGATCAGAAAAACAAACAAGAGATAAGGTTCGCTATATCCTTGATCATAAACTAACTGAACGGTTTTCTTATGAAGAATCAGCTGGATGGGACAGTCGCTTTCCGCCAAACGTTTCAGATGCCGATCCACTGTTTTAACATCGATTTTCAGTTCTTCAGCTAAATCAGCTTTTCGCCAGATCAAATCTTTCATTAGATTGATTAGTGAAAATAAATTCTGTGCATTTTTTGATAATAGTTTTTGCCATCTCATCGATCATTTCTCACCTGATTTCTAAACATATTGTTTGATCAAAATGGGTTCACTCCTAAAAAGATAAAAAACTCCCTTTCTATTTATTTAAATACGCAAATTTTCCTCATTATTTTTTATTTTACTCAATTTAATCGTATTCTCATTTCAAAACGAATGTACTTTAAAAAAACATAATAAAATCACTTTGCTTGTAGGATGTATTCCCTTCCATTACAATGAAATAAATAGCAATTTTATGAGAAGGTGATGTGAAAATGGAAGAAAAAATCGAAGAATCCAAACAAAAAATCGATCAGTTGATACAAGAATTAGAAAAAGCGGTCATCGGCAAACGTTCAACTATCCAATTGATGATCGTGGCCCTATTAGCAGGTGGTCATGTCTTATTCGAAGATATTCCCGGTGTAGGTAAAACGTTACTGGTCAAAGCACTAGCAAAAGCTGTACAGGGAGCCTTCAGCAGAGTCCAATGTACTCCTGATCTGCTGCCTAGTGATATTCTTGGTTTTTCCGTATACAATTCACAATCAAAAGAGTTTGAATTTCGTCCGGGACCGATCTTTACCACGATCTTGTTGGCAGATGAGATCAATCGCACGACTCCTCGTACTCAGTCAGCACTTTTAGAAGCAATGGCCGAGAATCATGCAACGATCGACAACAATACATACCCTCTAGACAATCATTTTTTTGTCTTAGCTACGCAAAATCCAATCGAGTATGAAGGAACATATCCTTTGCCGGAAGCACAGCTCGATCGTTTTTTATTCCGACTACAAATTGGTTATCCTTCTTTTGACGACGAACTTCTGCTACTTTTGGATAAATTTGAAAAAGTGTTGAATAATTTGAAGGTCGTCTTGAACAGTCAAGAAATAGAAGAAATAAAAACAAGTGTGGCGAATGTCTTTGTCAGTCCAGAAGTGGCATCTTATGCCTTGCAGTTAGTATCCGCAACAAGAACCCACTCTGCTATCCAGCTTGGCATCAGTCCACGAGGAAGCCTTGCCTTTATTCAGGCAGCAAAAGCCTATGCGTTGATCCATGGGAGAAATTATGTCACGCCCAAAGATTTGCAGGAGTTAGTTCCTTTCGTTTTTTCTCACCGCTTGATTTTTTACGATCGTTCATTGAAGGAAGACGAAAAGACACAAATGATCCATACCCTTGTTGCACAAATCCCAATTCCCGTGAGGTAGATAATGGAAAAAGCCAAAGATTATTTCATTAATTTTGTGTTATTTCTGATATATTTCGTCATTGTCTTTTTTGCTCTTGTATTCAACATTTCTTTAGGGTGGTTCTTATTGGCCTTTTTTACTCTTTATGTATCATGGAGTGTGTTTTCATTAAGCACCTTTCTAAAGAAACTTTCTGTTACTTGCACAGTCCAGCCAGTCGTTTATCGTAAAAAAAGTATACAGGTTATTTTTTCTATAGCCAAAAAGAGAGCTTTTTCTTTCCCTCTCCCTCGTTTACAGATCGTCTTTCCAGAGATCTTTACAGAAAAAAAACAAGAAATATTGATCCTTACAAATAAACCGCAAGAAGTCCAAGTACTTTGGCAACCAAAAGAGAGAGGGTTCCATGAAGCATTAACCGTCATTTTTACAGCCTATGATAGTCTAGGACTTTTTAGAAAAAGGACAAGAAGAGAGCTTTCTTTTCCTGTGACTGTTCTTCCAGCTTTTCATAAGACTCAAGCAGAAACATTGCAGAGAGTTCTGGAAAAAAAACAACAGCTGAACGCGTATCAAAAAGGTCTTGATTTTCGAGAACATCGCTCTTATCGCCCCGGCGATTCTTTTAACCGAATCGATTGGAAATTGTCTGCTCATAGTCAAGAGTGGTTATACCGCGAATACGAGTATCAAGAAGAAGAATATTCTCCGCTTCTTTGCTTTTGGGGTTCACCTAGCTTGAAATTTGACCATCTGCTAGATTTGTATTTTTCTTTATGGCATCTGAGAAAAGAAAAGCAGCCGGAACTTCTGATATTAGGCGACCGTACCTTTCATGGCAAAGATCCTGGATATACCTATTTTGCTTCTTTGAACGCTGGAGATGAGAAAACTTTTTTGGCACACTTGAAAAAACAGGCAAAAAAACAAATCGTCCTCTTTATTCCTGCGCATTCTCCTGAAGTCTCAGAAGCTGTCGAAACATTGTCGAAAGATCGGACGGTCTATCTTGTTTATTTCGCAGAAAAACAAATCATGATCCAAGAAAAAGACAAGGTATGTTCATTGCCAGGAGGTGAATGGATTGACGATTAAATGGGAAAAATACCTGCGCGGCGTTTACTCCTTTATGATACTAAGTGTAGGTGCTCCGATATTTGTAGCAGCTAATCAATTGCAAAACAGCTCCCCTCTTATCCTAACTATTGGTATCCTATGTCTTATTGTCTGCTGTATTTCTAAAAAATGGGTACGATTGCTACTTTCTTTGCCAGTAATGATTGGCTGTTTGTTTGCCTATTTTCCTTCAAAGACATTTTCTTTATTATGGGTCGTACAGTTTTTTTCGTCAGTTACAGAGGAATTCTTCCATCTATCCCAAGGTAAACTTCATTATTTACCAGAAAAGACAGCTTTTTTTCTCATATTGTTGTTGATCTATTTATTTATTACTTTGACCGTGGATTACGACTATTGGTATGCACCCTTTCTTGCGTTGATGGCTTACTTCATGATGCTTACCGTTTTTCGGGAAAAAGAACTATTGTACGAAATGATTGCGGTAGTAGCTGTTTTATGCGTATATTTGGCAGCAAGGCAATTTTTCGCCATCCGATTGTTGTCGGGAAACGCTCGATTCCAGTCGTTTACTACGATCCTGCTTATTTGTTTGTTCACTTTCAGCGCCATCTTGCCTTTATATCTCCCAAAAGTACACCAATCTCTTGAGGAAACGAGTGAACCGATCCGAGAATATCTTAATGATGAAGGGCTTTATGATACACTCCATGAGTACCAATTAACCGGAAGTGCCAGAACGGGTTTCAGTGAAAATGATGAACAACTTGGTGGTCCATTGTATGATAATGGTGAAGTTGTTTTTGCAGCGAACCAGAAAGTAAACGGCTATTGGAAGATAGAAAATAAGAATCATTACACCGGTTCTGGATGGGTAGAAGATCCGGATGCACCCATCCAACCAATCCAAGAATTTCCTGTTGATATCACAAGCTACCAAACAGTTATGGAAGAAAAAGAAAACATTACATTGACGCTAAAAAACCAAGCTTTCTTACCTTATCCTTATGGAAATACTACCTTGACTGATTTTTCATTAGCCAGTGGACAAACGCTTTACTATTTGCCTGAAAGCCAACGATTCATCCCTGTCCCGAATGAATCGACGCGATTGGCGTCCTTACAAACAGAAAGATTAGCTTTTACGAGAGAAGAATTAAAAAGCAGTCAGTTAGCGGCCGATGATTTAGAAAATCAACAGACAAATCTTCAGTTGCCGAAAGGGTTGCCTCAACGGATTGAGGACTTGGCGATCGAATTGACCAAAAATGAAGCAACTTTAATTCGTAAAGTCGAAGCTGTCGAACAGTATTTGAAAACAAGCGGGAGTTTTCGCTATTCCAAAACGGATACCGGACATACGCCTAAAGAACGCGATTATGTAGATTATTTCCTCTTCGATTCAAAAGTCGGCTATTGTGACAACTTTTCAACTTCTATGGTCGTCCTTCTTCGCACACTAGGCATCCCTGCTCGGTGGACAAAAGGTTTTACGGATGGGATTAGACCAGGTACAGATGAGCAAGGAAATGAGGAATACAGCATTCTCAATAGTCATGCTCATTCTTGGCCAGAGGTGTACTTTCCTGGGTTTGGCTGGCTTCCATTTGAACCAACCCCTTCATTTGCCAATCCAACTGTTTCACAACCAGCCGCTGAAACAACAGAAACCGTCCAATCTGCTGAAGAACAACCAAAAGAAAGCGAAAATATAGCAGAAACTATTACCAGTGAGAGACCTGCGACTATTTCGTCAGATAACACGACGCTCACACCGTCTTATAAAATCGTCTTATTCAGCCTTGGGGTGTGTTTATCCGTCTTGTTGTTCTTTCTATTGTTATTTAGAAAATCTCTGCGCTGGACAAGTTATCTTATCTATCTTCATTTTTTTGCTTCTACTAATGCGGTTGCGTATCAAAAACTTCTCCACCATTTGGAAACACTGGTACCGCGCACCCTCGCAGAATCTTTGCAGGCATACAGCCAACGAATAGAACAAACATTCAATCTAGATCAACGTTTCATTCGATTAACTGCTCAATATGAAGCTGAAATATATGGGCGACAAGCAAATCCGGTAAAATTCGATAAAAAAACCTATTTAGAACTAACGCATATAATAAGAAAAATGGTATACAAAAAGGTTATGACAAAAGGGAGCAGCTTCAAAAAATAAGATAAAATTCCTGGAGAATCTACTTCTGGAATGCCGAGAACCAGCTGATTGAGCATCGATTATTCGTAAAAAAAGGTTGTGACACGTTTTTTGTCACAACCTTTTTTCATTATTATTTGATTTTCAATGTCAAAGCATTCAGCGCTACGACTACCGTACTTAACGACATCAAGACAGCACCAACTGCTGGACTTAATAGGATACCAATTGGTGCAAGTATTCCGGCTGCTAGTGGGATTGCGAGAATATTGTACCCTGCTCCCCACCAGAGGTTCTGGATCATTTTCTTTCGCGTTTGCTTAGCTAAATCAAGGAAATGCAAAATATCTTTTGGATCGCTGTTTGTCAAGACGACATCCGCAGAATCGATCGCGATATCTGTTCCTGCACCTATTGCCATCCCAATAGAAGCACGGGCTAAACTTGGCGCATCATTGATCCCATCACCCACCATGATTACTTTTTTCCCTTGGTCAAGATATTTCTGGACAACAGCTTCTTTATCATTTGGTAATAAACCGCCGTAATATTCTTCGATTCCTAAATAATCTGCTACTGCTTGAGCAGCATTTTTATTGTCGCCAGTAAGCATGACTGGAGTGATTTTTCTTTCCTTCAATGTTCGGATAAACTCTTTTGCTTCTGTTTTTACTACGTCACCTAAAGCAACGATTGCAGCTAGATGATTTTCTAAAATCAGGAAGCTGATGGTATTCCCTTGTTCTTGGTAAGGTTTCAATAATGCTTGTTCTACGTTTAATCCGAGACGCTCAACTTCTTTTTCATTAACTATTTTCACTTGTTGGTTTTTGACTGTTGCCTCTAGCCCAACTCCTGAAAGATTTTTTAGATTTTCGGCTTGATAAGGCTTGATTTCATGTTCTTTCAAATAATTCATAATGCCAACAGCCAATGGATGATTGGCATTCGCTTCCAATGCTCCTAAATATTGAAGGATTTCATTTTTATTGAACGCATCATCAAGAACTTCGACACCCGTTACCGTAAATTTTCCTTCTGTCAGTGTCCCGGTTTTGTCCAGCATGATCACATCTAGATCATTGGCTTGCTCTAGTGCGTTGCGGTTTTTCAAAAGCAATCCGTTTTTAGCGGCGATCGATGTGGAACGAGCAACAACTAATGGGATAGCTAAACCTAGAGCATGGGGACAGGCGATGATAAAGACAGTGACCATACGTTCCAATGCATTAGGAAGATCTGTCAAGAACAGCCATGCGATAAATGCCAAGATACCGACAATTAAGGCAACATAAAACAGCCATTTTGCCACTTTGTCTGATAATGACTCTAGCTTGGATTTTTCTCCTTGTGCTTTTCGCACCATTTCCATAACCTTCGCTAGATACCCATTTTCACCAGTTCCAGTTACTTCGATTTCGATCGTTCCATCCCCATTGATAGAACCGCCGATTACTTTGTCATTGGCTCGTTTTTTGATTCCTTTTGATTCGCCAGTCACAGCTGATTCGTCAACGATTGTTTCACCTTTCAAGATAACACCATCTGTTGGCATTTTGTCACCGGAACGGACGATCAAATGATCGCCTTCCTTTACTTCTTTTAGTGAGACTGTCTCTTCTTTTCCTTCTTTCGTCAAGCGTTTCACTGATTCTGGCAGTAATTCTGCTAGTTTTTGTAAAGCATTGCTGGCATTCGAAACAGCGTTCATTTCGATCCAGTGACCTAGCAACATAATGACGATCAATGTAGCTAATTCCCAGAAGAAATCCATGACGTGCGTATGAGGATTGATCAGATTCGCGATAAACGAATAGACACTATAAATATATGCAACTGTAATCCCCATCGCGATCAGCGTCATCATAGCAGGACTTTTTTGTTTCAATTCCATTTTTGCTCCGCTTAAAAATGGCTGTCCGCCATAGATAAATAGTATAGTTGCTAAGATCAGTACGAGCCAATCCGAACCAGGAAATGTTATTTGGAAGGGAAATTCCATTCCCATCATCGGTGAAAAAAGAATGACTGGGATAGCTAGGATAAGCGATAGCCAAAATTTTTGTTTGAAATTCCCCATGTGCATGGAATGATCCATACCGCCATGTTCGTGATCCATGTGCATCGAATGGTCCATACCGCCATGTTCGTGATCCATGTGCATCGAATGGTCCATTTCTTTGCTGTCCGCTATATCTCCATGGTTATGTCCCATATGCATTGAATGGTCCATCTGGCTATGGTCATGCTTCATCTCCATCTGTTTTTCGTTTGAATGAGCACTTTCTTTGTTTCCTGCTTCTTTTTTATGCTCCTGTTTTTTCTCCATATCGTTCCCGTTCATTTTTACTCCATCCCTTCTCTTACTTTTTCATGTGCCGATTTAAGCTCAGGGAGTTCAACAATACACTGACGGAACTAAACGCCATCGCTCCTCCTGCAATGATTGGATTCAAAAAGCCTAATGCAGCAAAAGGAATGCCAATCGTATTATAGACAAAAGCCCAGAAAAGATTTTGTTTGATTTTTCTCAATGTCATTCTAGACAACTCGATTGTTTGAGCAATGGACGCCAAACTACTATTCATCAGCGTTACATCTGCTGTTTCCATCGCGATATCCGTTCCACTTCCCATTGCCATACCAACATCAGCTAATGCGAGAGCTGGCGCATCATTGATTCCATCACCTGCCATACCGACTTTTTTGCCATCTTTCTGCAGTTTTTCCACATAGGCTGCTTTATCCTCTGGAAGTACTTCGGCAAAGATGTGCATTGGATCAATACCCACTTGTTTACCGATCGTTTCGGCTGCCAGTTTGTTGTCTCCTGTCAGCATAAAGACATCTAATCCTTTATCCTGTAACTGCTTGATTGCTTGTTTGGCTTCTTGTTTGATTTGATCTGCCACGGCAATCAGCCCGATCACTTGCTTTTCATCAGCTAAAAACATGACTGTTTTTCCCTGCTGTTCTAATTCTAACGCGTGTTCTTGGTATTCATCAAATGATAGGTTCAATTCAATTAATCGTTTACGTGTACCCGCAAAATAGCGTACTCCGTTAATCGTACCGCTGATTCCAGCACCTGGATGAGCTGTAAAATCAATCATATCGTATGTTGCTGCTTCTTGCAGTTTTCCGTATTCCACGATTGCTTTACCTAGTGGATGTTCAGAAGCTTGTTCTAAAGTATAAAAAATAGATAGGACTTCTTTAGAACCGACTAGATCTGTAACTTTGGGCTTTCCTTCTGTAATCGTTCCAGTTTTATCCAAAACAATGCTGTCTAAGTGAGCAGCTGCTTCTAATGCTTCTCCGCCTTTAATTAAGATTCCGTTTCGTGCGCCAACACCCGTTCCTACCATGATAGCTGTTGGAGTTGCTAAACCTAATGCACATGGACACGCAATGACTAATACAGAGACACTATGGATCAATGCAAGTTGCCAATCACCCGTGATCAATCCTGTCGCCACTAGCGTGATGAATGCAATGACTAAAACGATCGGAACAAAAATTCCTGAGATTCGATCCGCGATTTTTTGAATTGGTGCTTTGCTTCCTTGAGCGTCTTCCACCATTTGGATGATTTGAGCTAAAACTGTCTGCTTACCAACTTGTGTGACTGCCATATGAAGCAGACCATTCGTATTGATTGTTCCGCCAAAGAGTGTGTCATCTGGATTCTTTTCTACAGGAAGACTTTCGCCAGTAAGCATACTTTCATCGATCGCACTACTTCCTGAAATGATTCGACCATCTGCTGGGATCTGCTCACCAGGACGGATGACTAGCTGATCGCCAACGACGACTTCTTCAATCGCTAACGTTTCTTCTTTACCGTTTCTTATTACTTGAGCTGTTTTTGTTTGAAGAGACATCAATTGTTTGATTGCATTACCTGTTTTCGTTTTTGCTGTATGTTCCAAATATTTGCCGAGCAAAATCAACGTGATGATCATACTGCTGCTTTCAAAATAAAGATCTTGGGGATGTCCACGGAAAAATCCGTTGTAAATGCTCAATGCAAAAGCAGCTGATGTTCCGATTGCTACCAGTACATCCATATTTGGTGCTTTCGTCTTGATTGCATGATATGCCCCTTTATAAAAACGAGCACCAACATAAAATTGGACAGGTGTAGACAGAACTAACTGAACGATTGGCAGATGAAAAAAGTGAACAATTGCCGCATGGCTCCCCAACATCATGGCAATCATTGACAGCATCAATGGCAAAGTCAAAATCGTACTCAATACAAGATCGAATAGCATTTTTTTCAAATATGCTTGCTTTTCTTCCGCAATTTTTTGTTTATGGGCTTCATCGTACAAAATCGCACCATAGCCGATATTCTCTACGCTTTGGATTAATTTTTCAGTGGTCGTCCCTTCATATTTGACACTTGCTTTTTCAGTGGCCAAGTTGACTGTGGCATTGACAACACCAGGTTGTCCGTTCAGCTCTTTTTCGATCCTAGCAGAACAATTTGCACAAGTCATACCTGTAATGACGAATGTGTCCATTTTGGTTTCTGCTGCTGCCATCAAATCACCTCTGCTTTATATCCCAATCCATTGATTGCTTGACAGATCTTTTCGGATTGGACTTTTGTTTCATCAAACTTGACTGTACCGTTTGCTTTTTTCAAGTTCACTTTTACTTTCTGTACGCCGTCAAGTGCGCTTACCGCTTCTTCGACTCTTGCAACACAATGATTGCAGCTCATACCTTCGATTGAAAATTGTTGTTTCATTTTTTCTTCCTCCTATTGATGTTGTTTACATTCACATTGACCTGGGATACAGTTACATTCGATTGTTTCGACTGGTTGCTTTTGTTCTAATTGTTTCAAGATTTCATTGATATCTTCTTGAGTCAAAGTAGCTTCTTCTACTAGATCCGCAATCGTCTCTCCAATCCTTTTTGCACAGATATGGGAAAAAAGATTTTCCGTCGCACTACGAACTGTTTCCATCTCTGAGACAGCTGGATGATAAATGAATTTTTTTCCTTCTTGTTCTGTCCAGATCACTTCTTTTTTTACCAAACGTCCCAACAAAGTTTTGATCGTTGCTGGTTTCCAATCCATCGAATCAGCTAAGATCTGCGTGATTTCTTGAGCAGTCGTCTGTCCAAGTGTCCAAATAACCCGCATGATCTCCCATTCTGAATCGCTGATTTTTACCGGCGTTTTGACTTTCTCCATTTATTTCACACCTTTCATTTACAAATGTAATCAATAACTTATGAATACAGATTACACTTGTAAACAAAAACTGTCAATTATTTTTGCTCTCTATTTTCAATTTAGTTAAAAATTCTTGTTTTTCCCCTCTTGTTTTAAGGATGATCAGTTTGTTTCGTGCATGGTTTTCTTGGATCAGCTGCTGTATTTTCGGTTCATTGTTTTCTTCAAAATGCCAGATAAAAGATAAAAATTCTACGTATTCCCTATTTAGTTTCTCTGTAAATGCTTCAGGCATATCTGGCCGTGTTTTTTTGTTTATCTTTCTTTTTAAAGAACGCCAAACTACTCGGTAGATGGCGACATAACGCGGCACTTTAAGCCAAATGATTTTATCTGCTTCTTTGATTCTCTCTTCTAACGTAGAAGTATAATTTCCTTCAACGATCCATGACGGATTAGATACCATAAACGTTTGTTGTTCTTGCAAAAACCACTGTTTTGCCTGAATACTGTAATCTGTTGTATGCCATAAAAGGTCTAGCGGCAGTAGCGGAAAGCCCGTGATTTCTTTGATATTCCTTGCGAGGGTCGATTTTCCCGACCCACTTTGTCCAATCACGATGATCTTCATTTTCCTCCCTCACTTCTCTTTGGAATTTGGTTCGATCATACCATTTATAACGCCACAAAAAAACAAGAGTTGGCTCTACACGCCAACTCTTGCAAGAAGTAATTTTATTTTAAGGCTGAACCACAGTTTCTGGCTCAGTGATTTCTTTATTTTTGTCTCGACGAGCGATGGCCGGCAAGATCATGCCTAATAAGATCAAGACGATTGGTGTGATGATATTCGTGAATAGCTGGAACCACCATGCTTTAGGATCCGCAGTATAATCTACTTTTGGTACCATTCCTAAGATACAGGCGAACGCAGTGAAGGCAAAGCACCAAGCACCGAAGATAAACCCGATTTTTGGATTTTTGACAAATTTATATTCAGAATTGAATTTCTTATAAGCTTTATTCAACATCATATACGCCAAGAATACCCATAGGTAACGCATTGGCATAACAACTGAGTTCAAGTTCGTCAACCATTTAACTAATTCATTCATATCTTTGATACCGAAGATTGGCAGCAAAATAATGATTCCTACTAGGATACCTGTCAAAAGATAGCCGTTTACTAATGTACCTTTATGACTACGTTTACGTAGCCAGTTTGGTACGAATTCTGGATCTGCATCTGCTAACAAGATTTTTAACGGTGCATCGATTGAAAAGGCTAATGCGGAGATTTGCCCGATCATATTTGTCAATGCGTAAATAATCATCAATGAGTTACCGATACCATAGTAATTACCTAAAATTTGAAAAGCACTGTATGCCCCATTTGCCATCAAGTCTTTAGGGATATTATCGCTAGCAAACAGCATGCCCATTGCGACTGAACCTAATACAGCACAAATCCCTACCATTGCTGCTAAGAAAATCATCCCTTTAGGAAATTCTTTTGCAGGGTTTCTTGTAGAGTTGACATAAGGGGATATTTTTTCCGCTCCTCCAACTGCAAACACTAACATAGAGACGGTTGTGAAATAACTGAAGTCAAAGGTTGGAATATATGTTTTCACTTGATTCATATGCGGTGTGGCAAATTCCATCGTTGGGTTGATGAACGGTGCCGTTACTGCTAAAAGAATAAATAGGATCGACATAACGAACATCGCTGTTCCGGCTAATCCGCCGATCACTTTCAACGTAGAAAGTCCTTTTGTTGATAAATATAAAAAGGCAAGAAATATAATAAGTGAAATAACTGCTACCATTTGGACTGACATCGTATTTACGATATTTCCGTTTCCTTGGACCGCCCAACCCCCTGCAATCAGGATGGCTTGAGGTTTTTGTGCCAAATAAGGAATATGCACGACCCAGTAAGTCCAAGCAGCATAATATGCCAGCCGTTTATTGGATGTCGTATTTTCGACCCATGAACTGACGCCTCCTTTACTATCCTTGAAGGCTGATCCTAATTGTCCAACGATCAATGCGTATGGAATGAAATAAATGGCTAGAATCAATAGCCAAGAGGTGACAACTGATACTCCTTGCTGGGCATAGTTATTAACTACATTCCCCATGCCCCAAACCATGTTGAATGCAATTAACGCAACAGTGAACCAGCGTAATTGTTTATTGTTCATTCGTTCTCTCCTTTATAATAAAAATTTGTTAACCAAATGTAATCATATTCAATTTTTAACAAACTTACAAGACAGCGTTATTTTATGTGTATATTTTTTTATTTAATACACATCATTTTTTCATATTTTTTCCATCAAAAAAAGGAGTTGTTTTCTTTGATTTCATTGATTTTATTGTATTTAAAGCAATTTTGAATTTTCTGCAAAATTAAAAACATCAGTTATTTTATAATCTTAGCCATTTTCTTTGTATTCTTTTATTAAGAAAAAGGTATAAAAAAAGAGGACGTTCATTCGTCCTCTCTACTGGTCAATATTTATTTTTTACATGTAAGCTTCGCATGGCATTCAAAACAGCTAGGACTGTTACCCCGACATCTGCAAATACTGCATCTCCCATTGTTGCAAAACCAAAAGCACCTAAGGCAAGTACCAATATTTTTATCCCAATAGCAAAAACAATGTTCTGCTTGACGATCTTCAATGTTTTCTTTGCTAACCGGATCGCATCTGCAATCTTCGATGGTTGATCGTTCATGATGACTACATCTGCTGCTTCAATTGCAGCATCGCTTCCTAATCCACCCATTGCGATCCCTACATCTGCTCTTGCTAGCACCGGTGCATCGTTGATTCCGTCTCCGACAAAGGCAGTCTTTTTATTGCTTCTTTGTAAGATTTCCTCTAACCGCTGTACTTTATCTTCTGGGAGTAGTTCACTGTATATCTTGTCCACGCCAACTTGCTTCCCGATATGATCAGCGATTTTTTTCGAGTCACCTGTCAACATGACTGTGTGCTTGACACCAGCCTGTTTTAGTTGAACCAATGCGTCTACAGCATCTTCTTTCAAGGTATCCGCAATGACAAGATAACCACTATAACTTTGGTTGATTGCTATATAAAGCAATGTACCGATTTCTTGACTTGAAGGAAAAGAGATTTCAAACCTTTCCATCAATTTGTGATTACCTACTAATATTTGTTTGCTGTCAACTTCAGCTAAGATCCCTTCACCTGCAAATTCTTGGATATTTGTTGCCGGTAAAAGCGGACCTTCGTAACCTTCTAAAACGGATTGCGCAATCGGATGTGTAGAAAACTGTTCTGCACTTGCAACATATTGCATAAATTTCTTTGGATCAATTCCTGTTGGATCGATCGTCTGGATCGAAAAGTCGCCCTTCGTTAATGTGCCAGTTTTATCGAATACCACTGTCTCAGTTTGTGCAAGCAATTCCAAATAATTTGAACCTTTTATTAATACACCAATTTTACTTGCTCCTCCGATCCCACCAAAGAAACTAAGTGGTACGGAAATCACTAATGCACATGGACATGAGATCACTAAAAATGTCAACGACCGATAGATCCATTCAGAAAACGCCGCTCCAGAAACCATTGGAGGTAAAACAGCCAATAAGACGGCCAGCCCTACAACGACTGGTGTATAATATCGCGCGAATTTGGTAATGAAATTTTCAGCTGGTGCTTTTTTGCTGCTGGCATTTTCTACTAATTCTAATAATTTACTGATGGTAGAATTTTCATAGGATTTTTCTACTTGAACTAAAAATGGTTTATTTTTATTGATAAATCCACTTAATACTGTTTCGCCAACATATACAGATTTAGGAACGGATTCACCTGTAAGTGCGGATGTATCAACTAATGATTCTCCTTCGATGATCGTTCCATCTAACGGTACACGTTCACCAGGCTTAACAAGTACATACTGACCAATCTGCACATCTTCAGGATTCACGGTCATCAATCCTTCTGCTGTCTGTATGTGCGCTGTTTCTGGACGGATAGCCATCAGTTCACGAATCGATTTTCTTGAATGATTGACTGCCAATCCTTGGAAATATTCGCCGATTTGATAAAATAGCATCACTGCTACGGCTTCTGGATATTCACCGATCAACATAGCGCCGATTGTAGCAACAGACATGAGGAAATTTTCATCAAAGATTTGTCCTTTGACGATATTCATCACCGCTTTTTTCACTACATCATATCCTATCAGCAGATAAATCAATAAATACCCTATCAAACGAACTGGTTCATTAAAATCAAATAATAGCAAGACAGCGATACCTGCAAGTGAAAATAAAATCCGGATCAGCGTGTTTCTCTCTTTTTCATTTCCATGTTCAGATACTTTTTCCTTGTCTATTTCTGTTACCTTGACATCTGGTTCTAATTCCCTCACTACTTTTTTTGTTTCCTGTTCAACCGCAGCTAATCGGTCTTCCTCTACGTCAATCGTTAGTTTTCCAGAAGTGAAATTTACCGTTGCTTCCTTGACTCCATCGATTTGCTGGACTCCTTTTTCGATTTTCATCGCACAGTTCGCACAGTCTAAACCTTCTAATCTGTAACTTTTCATTTTAATGACCTCCTCGCTTTAACATATGAATATCTCTTCATAGCTGATTATAAATGAATGGTTATTCATATGTCAAGGTATCCGAAAGAAAAAATGAGTTTTCAAAACATAAAAAGAACCAGATCAAACACGTGATAGTTGTGTTTCATCCAGTTCTCTCGTTCATATAACATGTTTAGGACACTCTTTTAGAACATCCTGACTTATATAATCTCTGCACCAAATGGCATCAACGCCAATCGAGCAAGTTTGAAAGATTGCTTTGCAAATGGTATCCCTATAATCGTGATACATAGAAGGATGCCGCTGACGACATGTCCAAGAGCAATTGGGAGACCTGAAACGATCAGCCAGATGATGTTGACAATCAATGACATGCCGGACTGGTGGTAAATTACTTCTTTGCCAAAAGGCGCAAAAGAAAGGGAGGCGATTTTAAAACACTGCATACCGATAGGGATACCAATGATCGTGATACACCAAAGTACCCCTGCTGCTAACCAGCTAAGACCCCCAATTAGTCCGCCAAATATGAACCAGATGACATTTCCTAAACAACTCATTGTATTTCTCCTTTTATTACTGTTTTTAATTAGAACTAGAACTGGACAAAAAACGATTTGATTTTTCGTTTTTTAGCTTCCAGCATCAAGTATTCCGCAAATCTTTTTTGGATTTCTTCCGTTTTTTCTTTTGTTACTAATGTGTGTTGGATTAGTTTTCCTGCTGGTCGCTGATCCACCCGTTCTTCTGATTGCTGTTCATCTGCTTGCGCAAAACCGATGATCCGGTTTTCTTTTGTTACAGCAACGATCAATAGTTTATTCCTATCATGTAGTTCAGCTGCCGTTTTTACTTTTACGAATGATTCTGGATGATCAGTAATCAGCTGATTGATTTGAGGGAGATCTTCTTTTACTGCCCTTCGTATTTCCATCATTTCTCCCTTTTCTTTCGTTCATTTTTATTTCCACTAAAAAAATCAACTGCGGAAATCGCATCTATCCAACTTTGTGCAATAATCTCGTGTCCGCCAATCGTTGGATGCACGCCATCTTCTTTTGTATATTTCGAAAAACCATAAGCGATTCCTAAAGCATTGAATATCCCATCTAAAGGAATCAGCAATGTGCCATATTCTTTTGCGAGTTTACGAACGGTTTGGATCTTAGGGTCTAAGTCTTTGCGCCACCCATAACGATCATTTGTCACAGGAAGTACAAAAGGCTCCATTAAGACGATATTGCAGATTCCAGCTGCTTGAAGTTCATTTAGTAACTCTCGATAAACGGATTCAAATTGCTGCACAGATTTCTCAGTGCCGAATATAGCTTGATCTCCAGTATTATGCCACGTATCATTGATTCCAATCAAAATCGATACATAATCAGGTTGCAGAGCTAAACAATCTTTTTGCCAGCGTGCTTGCAGATCTGCAATTTTGTCTCCTCCTATCCCACGGTTTATACATTCAAATTCCATCGTTGGATATTGTGAGATTAGTTTCCCGGCAATCAAAAGCGGATACCCTTTACCTAGATCCGTTGCTTCTGAACGGTCTCTTCCTGCGTCTGTAATGCTGTCACCAATAAATAACACGCGTGTTTTCATTTGTCAAAAACTCCTTTTTGAATAAAACGACGATTTTCTTCTTTATATTATCCCATAAGCTCTACCAAGACGAAAGCGAAAATAGATGTATAAAAAAAGACACCCGCCTAGTTTCCTCAAACGATTGGATGAATACTCAGCAAGTGCCTAGTTTTTTATGCTTTTTTCTTAACGTGCCGGATTTTTCTTGATTCCTTCGTTGTTTGATTCAGTGAAATCGATCAGACCTAAGTTTCCGTCAATCAGCCCACTGTCGCCCGTCAAACTCAAAATATGACGAGAAGCATCAAAACGTATATTCATATGCTCATCTAAGTCTGCCAACGAATATCCCTTTACTAATATCTCTCCTAGATTGCTTGGGATAGATTGGTCATAACTTTCTGTCGACATATCTGATCCAATGATTCCAAGGGTGAATTGAACTTGCATGTGGATCATTGCATGCTGAGAATACGGACCTACTCCATCTTCGAATGTTAATATTAGTTTGTTTTCAGGTGCTAGATGCTGCTTTATTTCAGCAGCAGAAGCATCATCAAATCGGATCTCCATTTGAATCGCCTTCTTTGTATATGTTGGATTGATTGCGATTTCATTATAGAACCTTGTGAATCAAATAGCAATTTCTTTTGCTTTCTTCTCTTGTCTGCTGGAAACTTCCTTTATCCCGTATTTTAAAAAAGAACTGCGAGAGTTCGCAGTTCTTTTTTAGAATAAACGGTGTTCAAAAGCCAGTTTCTCGGTATTAAGCCAAATTTATGCAAAAATGTGGAAAGCCATTTTCACAAAATTTTTCTTAATACTCGAAACTAAACAGCTTTTTCATCACTTCTTATGGATAAATTCGGTTCAACAAACGTGGGAATGGAATAGCTTCACGCACATGGTCGATACCAGCAATCCAAGTGACTGTTCGTTCAAGACCTAGACCAAAACCAGAGTGCGGAACAGAACCGTATTTACGTAAATCAAGGTACCATGAATATTCTTTTTCATCCAAACCGTGATTACGGATTTGTTCTAACAAGAAATCATAGTCCGTTGCCCGTTCGCTTCCGCCAATGATTTCACCGTAGCCTTCTGGTGCGATCATATCTGCACAGATCACCACGTCTTCTCTTGTTGGATGTGGTTTCATGTAGAATGGCTTGATGGCTTTTGGATAGTTTAGGATAAAGACAGGTTGTTCGAATGAATTTGCAATGAACGTTTCATGAGGTGAACCAAAATCTTCGCCCCATTCGATGTCATCAAATCCATTTTTCTTCAGTAATTCGATTGCATCATCGTAAGTAATACGAGGGAATGGCAATTTTGTATAAGTTTTTAAGACTTCTTTGTCTCGTCCTAGTACATCCAATGCGTATTCGCAATGATCTAAAACATTTTGTACTAAGAAGGCTACATATTGCTCCTGTACTTCTAAACTTTCTTCTTGGTGAGTGAAGGCCATTTCTGGTTCGATCATCCAGAATTCAATCAAGTGACGGCGTGTCTTTGATTTTTCAGCACGGAAAGTCGGACCGAATGAAAAGACTTTTCCGAAAGCCATAGCAGCAGCTTCCATATATAATTGGCCACTTTGAGATAAATAGGCTTTTTGATCAAAGTAGTTTGTTTCGAATAGATCCGTTGTGCCTTCTGGTGCTGAACCAGTCAAGATTGGCGGATCGATTTTGACAAAATGATGTTGATTAAAGAATTCATACGTTGCACGAATGATTTCATTTCTGATTTGCATGATCGCATGTTGTCTTGAAGAACGTAGCCATAAATGACGATGATCCATCAAGAAATCTGTTCCGTGTTCTTTTGGTGTGATCGGATAATCGTGGCTCTCGCTTACTACTTCCACATTTGTAATCCCGATTTCATAACCGAATTTTGAACGGCTGTCTTCACGGATTTCTCCAGTTACTAGCACAGATGTTTCTTGGTGCAGATTTTTAGCTGTTTGGAAAACTTCTTCTGGCACTTCGCTTTTTACCACTACCCCTTGGAAGAAGGCTGTTCCGTCCCTTAATTGTAAAAATGCGATTTTTCCGCTTGATCGTTTATTTGCGACCCAAGCGCCGATTGTTACTGTTTCTCCCACATGGTTTTTCGAATCGATGATTTGAATTTGTTCCACGTATGACTCTCCTTTTATATTCCTTGAATTTCTTCAGGATTAATTTTGACTTTTACTCTCAATAAATTGCTTGATTCTGCGTACCGCTTCTTCTAACGTAGCACGATCAGTCGCATAACTCATGCGGACATTCTCTGGTGCCCCAAAGCCTTCGCCAGTCACAAGTGCTACCCCTGTTTCTTCTAAAAGATCTTCTACCCATTGTGTGACATTCTCATACTTACACATGCGTAGCGTTTCTTTTACATTAGGAAAAAGATAAAAAGCTCCTTGCGGCTTTTCAAGAGAAACACCTGGCAGTTCTGCCACAAGCGGATATAACGTATTCAGGCGTTCTTCAAAGGCGTTCCGCATTTCTTCCACTGTATCTTGCTCACCTTTCAATGCTTCAACAGCTGCATATTGACTGACTGCTGTCGGATTGCTAGTTGATTGGGAAGCAACAGCGATCATTCCATTGATAATTTCAGGATTCCCAACCGCATAACCGATGCGCCAGCCTGTCATCGCATAGGTCTTAGACACGCCATTGATGATGATGGTCTGATTTTTGATTGCTTCTGAAATCGTTGCAATTGGAGTAAACTCATTGCCATTATAAACTAAACGACCATAAATATCATCAGCAACTATCAAAATATCATTTTTTACTGCCCATTCACCGATTGCCTGAAGTTCATTCTTGCTATAAATCATTCCAGTCGGATTCGATGGAGAATTGATGATTACGGCTTTTGTTTTTTCTGAACGTGCTTGTTCTAGCTGTTCAACAGTAACTTTCCAGCTATTGGATTCTTCCCCTTTCACAAAGACAGGAAGTCCTTCTGCCAGTTTTACTTGCTCACCATAACTGACCCAATAAGGCACAGGAATGATGACTTCATCTTGCGGGTCAAGGATCGTTTGGAAAAGGGTATACAAAGCAAATTTAGCTCCGTCTGTTACGACTGTTTGTGAAGGTTCATAGACAAGTCCATAGTTTTTCTTCAGATAATCAACGATTGCCTGTCGAAGCTCTGGGATTCCTGCTGTTGGTGTATAATAGCTAGCTTTCCCGTTGCGGATTGCTTCGATTGCTGCTTCTTGGATGTTTTCTGGTGTCGCAAAATCCGGTTCTCCCACAGTCAAACTCAGCACATCTCTGCCTTTTGCTTTTAATGCCTTGGCCTTTGCCGCAGCTGCCAAAGTGACAGACGGTTCTAATCGTTTTGTTCTTTTTGATAACTCCATCCCATTCATTCCTTTACCTTTTAAATTCCCTTGATTGTCTTGACTTCATCTCCAGATTCAAAGCCAATCAGGTAATAATTCAGTTTCCCATTTGTTTCTTTTCCTACTACTTCCCACACAGGCTGATCATCATACATCCCTAAAGCAGCTTTTTCGATTTGGATTTCAGGATGGGCCGCAGCAATTGTCTGTTTTGCTTCGTTTTCAGTCAGTCCCTTTGTTTGATCCAATACTTTTACTTTTTCACCAGATTTAGGAATGATAACGGCGATTTCTTTTCCTTTATCATTTGTACCTGTCAGTGAAAAGTATGTCTTCTTTCGAGTAAACCAATAAAAATGATCGGTTTCCTCAAGATTTGCATATTTCTTTGCGATTTCTACTGCTTCTTTCTTCGCCTGCACCGCCGGACGACTGGAACGCAAGTAAAAAATCGAGCTGATCACGATGACCGCTAATAAAAATACGATCAAGCCAAGTAACACGCGATTAATCGTTTTTTCCTTTGTCTGTTTTTTCTTCAAGGGTCGTCGCTCCTTTATCTTCATTCCTTTTCATTATAGCAGATTTTAATTATGAAAAAAGACAGCTCCTCTAACTTCCTTCTTCATTTTTCTTTAAGAATTCATGGATATCCTGATAGATTTCCTCCATAGCTAGCTCTTTGATCGGTACTTTTTTCGGTAATGCATGGATGATCCGTGCGCCATATTTTGCAGTGACTAGTCTTCGATCCAAAATAAGCAATACGCCACGATCTGTCTCCGTCCTTATCAAGCGACCTAATGCTTGGCGTAACTTCAAAGCTGCTTTAGGTACGGATTCCTGGTAAAAAGGATTGATCCCCTCTGATTCTAAATAAGCGTTCCTAGCTTTGACCATCGGGCGAAGCGGATTATCGAAGGGTAAACGTGTGACTACAACGATCTGCAAAGCATCTCCAGGCAAATCTACACCTTCCCAAAAGCTGTCAGCGCCAAACAATACGCTTTTTTCTGACAAAATGAAGCGTTTCAAAAGCTTCTCCCGGCTTCCACCAAACCCTTGAGCTAGTATTTCTCGTCCTTTTTCTAGCATAGACAGATGCATTTTCTGATAGACCTTCTGCAAAACATCATGAGAAGTGAATAACACAAGTATTGGCCGATCTTCTTGTTCGATCAGACCTGTAAGTGATGTCTCTAAATAATCGATATATGCTTGATTGCTGACTTGATGGACGGCAGGTGCCTCTTTTGGCACATAGATCCTTGCCTGTTTCTCATAATCATAAGGAGAGGCAATCACTTTAAGAGGTGCTGCTTCAATGCCAAGCCGCTTAGAGAGATAGTGTCGATTAGGGCCGATCTTCAACGTTCCTCCAATATAAAGAATACGATCATATCGAGGATACCAAACAGTCGACGGCAACATAGCCGCTTGAAAATCATGGAGATGAAAAATCATCTGCTGCGCTGTGTTCCCAGGAACGAACCAATGGATCAAATGATCTCGCCAGTCTTCCAGCCATTGATCCATCAGCAAGTATTGCTTGTCTAATTGATCAAATAAGCTATATAAACTTGCTAAATCGATCCGCATCTGGTTGGTCCAACTTTCTTGGATAATCTCAAAAGTCAAGCGCATCTGTGATTGTAGTTGTTGGATCTCTTGATAAAAAAGTTGCAGATGATCCATTGCTGTTCCAGATTCCAGTGGCAGCTGATCCAACATTTCTTTTGTCATCATGACTTCTTCTGGATATTGTCCGTTAGGCTGCTTGCTGCTTACTAAGTTCATTAATCCCTCTGCCACACAAATCTGCGCTTCGCATAGTGCAGAGAGTTCTTCTCGATAAATCGACAACCAGCGCAAGGCTTCATGTTCCTTCGGCAAATAACTTTGTATGCGGTCAAATAACTGATTCGGCTCTTCCAGTTGTTGGATTTGTTTATGGAAGTAGTTAATACTTAGTCGTTTGTCATTTACTTTTTCAGCAATTTCCGGCAAATGATGCACTTCATCAATCAACAAATAAGGACTAGCTGGAAGCAATGGTTCTTTTCGCTGTGTTTCTTGTACTAAAAATGCATGGTTGACTATCAAAAAATTGCTTTGTTTGATTTTCTTTTGCAAGAAACGCACAAAGTCTTGTTTGTAAAACGACTGATTCCTTGCTAAAAACCCAGTGCCTCTGTGCGCGACATCTGCAAAGAATGCATGGTTCAGATTGGTTAAATGTAATTCATCCAAATCACCGGTCTTCGTTTGTGTTAGCCAAACTAAGACAGCCATTTGGTACAACGCATATTGTTTTTGTCCCGGCGGTTCCACAAGTGTACCTTTAAAACGCTGTAAATCAATATAGTGGCGATAGCTTTTGATAATCACAGGTTGTATCGGCTGATCTAGCAATTGATTCAGTAATGGAATGTCTTTTTCCATGATCTGCTGCTGCAAAACAAGCGAAACGGTGCTGATGACAGCTGGTTTTTCAGGTGTAGCCAAATAACTCAAAGGCAACAGATAACCAATCGTTTTGCCCATTCCTGTAGCTGCTTCGATCATCAAATCTTTTGATTCATCTTTTGTGAAATGGTCGTAGACAGCATTCATCAGCCTGTTCTGTTCTTTTCGATACATCAGTGTTTTACCAAACATTTTTTCTTTTGCTTGTTTTTTTCTTGGATATGTCCGCTCGCCATAATGGACGGATGTGAATAGCTCCACTTCTTTTTTCTGCAAAGCTAGCCCATCGATGATTTCTAATGAGAGATCAAGGGGCTCCGGGTTTTCTTTCATTTCTTCAAGCACGTGGTAAATGAAACGACTCGTATCCATTCCTGTATGGCTACTTAATCGTGCAATCTGCTCTAATGTGATGATCGGCAATTTCCTCATTCGTTCTTCGATCAGTAAAAGAAGCTGACCTGTCACTTCGGCATCACTATCCGCCTGATGAGGATTCTCATGAATAAAGCCAAGGCTTTCTGACAAATCAGCTAAGCGAAAACTTGGTTCCGTCGGCAAGAAAATTTGTGCAAGTTCTACGGTATCGATGCCCGGTATCTTCAAACTAGGAAGTCCGCATCGCATGAGTTCATGGTTCAAAAAATTATAATCAAAATAAATATTATGCGCGACAAATATGGTGTCTGCCAAAAGATTGTAAATCGTTTGGGCGACATCTTCAAAATAAGGCGCTTTTTGGACGCGTTGATTCGTGATCCCTGTTAAATGCTGGATTTGTTTTGAAATCTTCCGCCCTGGATGAATATCGATCGAAAAACGTGAAGTGATCCGACCAGCTTCAATCATGACGCAGCCAAATTGGATGATCCGATCTTCTTTTGGATTCGTCCCAGTCGTCTCGATATCAACGACTGCATAAGTTCTTGGTTTCAAAATATCTTCCTCTTCTCCTGCCTCTAATGTTCTTTTGAAATTATACTACAAAGTGCAGAAAAATACTCTCATCGCTTTTTAAGGAAAAAAAGACAAAAAAGCCCAGACACATAAATGTCTGGACTTTTATTTTTAATATAGGTAAATTAAGCTTTAGTAACGTTTGTTGCTTGAGGTCCGCGTTGACCTTCTTCAACGTCGAAAGTTACTGCTTGGCCTTCTTCTAAAGTTTTGAATCCGTCGCCTTGGATAGCTGAGAAATGAACGAATACATCGTTTCCGTTTTCTGCAGTGATGAATCCAAATCCCTTTTCTGAGTTAAACCATTTTACTGTACCTGTTTCCATAATAAAAATCCTCCTTGTGTTTCAACACATATTTTGCAATTACTTGAATGGTGTATATCTGGAAGATGTTTATTTGAAACAAGCTACCACAGATTACCGAACAAAAACTACTTCTACAGTATATCATACCGTTTACAAAAACGCTAGAGTTTTTCGATATTTTTTTATAAAAAAATGTTTTCTCAGCGATTACATCAAGTGAAAAACCGAACTTTCTTAATGACAAACGTTCTATTGTTCAGATACCCCTCTTTCGATCCATTGCACCTCTTTAAACTAAAAAATTATTCTATCTGACTATTTATTGTTTCTGTTTCAACGGTTGAGGATGGGGAAGACTCTTTAGTAGGTCTGATGTTCTCATGGTATTTCTGATAGCCTATGACAGTGACCAGAAGAACAAGACAAACCAATACGATCAACGAGATTAATTTTTCTTTTTTGTTCATACCTATACCTCATAAATGACAGGATGATGCCCATCATATTTCTGAGCATGGGTAACAGCAAAAGCTGCAGCTGTTGAATGGAAGAAATGCCAGCAACTTTCGTAATCACATGACGGACAATACCAAAAATAACCAAACCTTGGCTGCAAAGCCCGTTCTTCTGTTTCAGGGAACGCAGAATCAAACGCTGATGTCTGCGCATAAATATTTTTGTACATACGTGCGCCTGTGCTTAGAGAACGCTGTGTTTCTTCTGCAAAAACTGGTTGACTTGTTAAACTTAGGGATAGAGACAGCAAACACCATAACAGTCTTTTTTTCATAAAGATCTCCTTATCGATAAGTTTTTCCCAATTAAAATCATATCTCAAGAACGACCGTTATTTGCATTTCATTCATAAATGGTGTTTTTTGTATCATAATCGTCAAAAAAGAGGTCGTGACGATGTCACGACCTCTTGATAAACGATGTTCCAGAAGTAACTTCTTCGGAAATAAGCCGAAATTTCACAAAAATTTGAGAAATAATTTTCGTAAATCTATTCTTATTCTTGATGCAGAACAGCTTTTTCTCTCTAATACTCAGATAAAAACACTGATTTCACAACCTCTTTAATAACGAAGAATCGCTGTCAGACTCTTTTCATCTGGCGCATCTTTTTGATCCAAAATAAACACTTTCCCACCATTAATAATCACATCGTCTGCCAAAGCATTCAGCACTTGACGCCGATCATATTCTGTTTCAGGATCTTCTCCGAAACCATCAGCTAAGTTTGACGTAGCGATAAACAAATGGGATACTTTTCCTTCTTTCGCAGCTGGAACGATATCAACTAACTGATCGATGAATTTCTTATCTAAAAGTTTATTGTACTCTTTTGATTCTTGGGCTGCTAGTTCACTTGACAGCTTCTTCGCTCCTTCTTCGATATCTCTAAAGGATAGTTGTGCTGGAGAAGCAGAAATCGCAACGTCTGCACAATAGTAAGGATTTTTGGCGATTTTTTTGAACATCGTCTGATTTTCTGGTAGAGCGAATAAATAAATCGGCCATTGTTCAGGATTTTCGAAAGAATCCTTCAAGTACGTATCAACTGCTTGGTAATAGTTGACCCAATCGATCTCTACTTCTTCATCTTTTGGATTCACGCCATGGAAAGTAACGCCATCTCGGGCACCGCCTCCTCCATTAGAAGAGAAGTTCAAACCGCCACCTGTCAGTTCAGATCCCAATGCAGTAACAACATCGACCGGTGCCCCTTCTGGTAGAGACACTTCTTTTACTTGTTTGTTGCTGACTTCATACAATTTCATGGAGTCGCGGTTCAATCCCAACAGATAATAGGAATAGTTGAACTGTCCATTTTTGATAATGGCCAGTAAATAAGGAAGATCACTTACATAATATTGATCGTCTACCGGGATACTCAAACGATGTATATAGGTTTGATCAGCAGTTATAATGACCGCTACACTCGTAGTTGCACTACGCCAAAACGAAGGATCTCCTAACAAATTTTCAATTTTTTCTTGGAACGGGGACCAGTCATGCTCGGAATATTTTTTTTCAAAACGTTTCTTTGCTTCTTTTGCAAAATTTTTGAATTTGATTTGATCTTTTTCCACATCTTGATGTGCGACATGCGTATTCAGCATGATCGTGACGAACGGTCCTTTAGCGCCTTCTGAAGTCAATTGTGACAGTAGTTCTTTATCCTTTTTTGCCATAAATGTACCCCTCCTAAAAAAATCATTCCTTTGTGTCTATCTAAAGTCTACCACAACACTATTTTTCCATACAATAAAACGTATCTAAAAAAATAAAACGGTTTCTTTAGTTGGGTATTTTGCAATTTTTTTAAGTTATCTTCATAATTTCCTCAATTATTTGGGTATAGTCTTCAACTATTCTTCATGAAAGGCTGTTAAACTAAGAAAAAGAATAAAAGAGGTGGACCTTATGCATTTGATTATGATTTTTAGTTTATTAAGTATCATCAGCTTGTTTGCTTTCAGCGCTTCCCGCTTATTAGAGGCGGAAACACAGCCTGTTCCTATAAAAGTACGAAAAAATGACCGCTAACCTTTTCATAACGCGCGTTCTTATCCTAAAGTTTTTTTCAGAAACATTGAAACTCTCTTCCCTCTCTGATAAAATTTTAATTTGTAGCGAAACAAATTAAATACAAGGAGATCGGATATGTCCATAAAAAAAACACGTCTAGTCCTATTATTGGCTAGTCTCATTCTTTGCCTTGCTTCTTTTCTACCATCTGTTGCTGTGCAAGCTGAAGATACTTTCAAAGTAAATGCAAAAGCAGCCTTTGCTGTAGATGCGCAAAGCGGTAAGATTCTTTATGATCAAGATGGAGAAAAAACCATGGGGATCGCTTCAATCACAAAAATCATCGGTCTTTACATCGTCCTTGATCAAGTAAAAGAAGGGAAACTATCATGGGATGATAAAGTTTCAATTTCAGATTATGCAGAAAATTTGAGTGTCACCCCAGATTTATCAAATGTTCCTTTGCATAAAGAAAACACCTACACCGTTAAAGAATTATTCGACTCTGCAATCATCCAGTCAGCCAACGCTTCAATGGTTGCCTTGGCAGAAAAAATCTCTGGCAGCGAAGCAAAATTCACTGAACGAATGAAAGAACAATTGAAAGATTGGGGTATCAAAGATGCAACGATCGTTAATGCATCAGGACTGAATAACTCTTATCTTGGCGAAAACCGACCAGAAGGTACTGGAGAAAACGACGAAAATCAAATGTCTGCTCAAGATGTGGCTATCGTTGCCCGTCATTTGATCTTGGATTTTCCAGAAATACTGGATGTATCTAGCACTACGACACAAATGTTTGGCGAAAACACGCAATCACCAGTAGAAATGGTCAACTGGAACTGGATGCTCCCAGGATTCGTGAATTATAAAGAAGGCGTGGACGGATTAAAAACTGGTACGACTGAACTTGCAGGAGCCTGTTTCGTCGGTACGATCACTAAAAACGATCAACGAATCATCACTGTCGTATTGAATGCAGACGGCCATGCGGAAAACCCAAGTGCCCGTTTCAATGAAACAGCTCGCTTAATGGATTATTGCTACGACAATTGGTCAGAAAAAGAGCTTGGAAAAGCCAATGCAAGTATCCCTAGTCTAAAAACCATTGATGTAAAAGACGGGAAAGAATCAACAGTGCCCGTTGTGCTTAAAAGTCCTGTAAAAGTATGGGTACGGAACGATATGGATACTGGAAAATTAACAATCACACCAACTCTTGACAAAAAACAAGTCACTGACAATGAGATCCAAGCACCTATGGATAAAGGAACAAAAATCGGTACCGCTACGATCACCTTGGCAGACGATAAATTAGGTTATTTAGAAGATAACAATGCGCCATCGACAGAGATCATTACGGATAAAACAGTGGAAAAAGCGAATATGTTCGTGATTGGCTGGCGACGCGTCGCAGAATTTTTCGGCAACTTGTTTTAATTGAACAATAAGAAAAGCATCTTTCCATCGGAAAGATGTTTTTTTGCTTTTTCTAGTTTAATAACAGCTTTTTCCATCTATTTTCGTTATACTGTATAAGAAAAAGGAGTTGAATTTATGAATCTAACCAGAGATCTGATCTTTTTAGTTCTCTATCTTATTGGGGTATTCTCTATCGTTTATTGGCGAAAACAGAAGAAGGATCCTTCCTTGTTCTTTTACGGCAGTACGTGGACATTTACGGTAATCTTAACTTATTTTGTCGTGTTGGAAATTTTTTATTCGACCTTTTATTTTTTGATTCCATTGTTGTTCTTTAGTATCTTTGCTTTTTCTTATTTCACAGAAAAACGAAGGCTGCTGAATGGTCTTTTATTCAATGTTTTCCTCATCAGTTTCGGCATCTACTTGTTTGTCTTGCTGTATGAAACGCAAAATATTTTCCTTGGCGGACTGATCGCCTTGATCACGATTCCATTGCTACTTGTCCTTTTATTTGGTATTTATGGATTGATTGTTTTTCTTTTTTGGAACGGGGTCACAGTTTTACGTAGAGAATCGCATTCATTAGCTAATCTTTTAACGTTGATACTAGCCATTTTTCTTACACTGTTTCTTGTTTTTGACTTTTTCTTGTTAAAATATTTGCCGCAATGGATAAATGCTTTGTTTTTCTGCGTTCCCCTGATCTTGATCTATCTATTTATCGTATTCTACAACTTTTTGACTGTCTCATTCTTGTATCAGTTCAACCGGCCTCGATACAATCAAGACTTCATCGTTGTGTTAGGCGCTGGGTTGATCAATGGAGAAACAGTTTCTCCTCTTCTAGCCAAGCGAATCAATAAGGCGATTGCTTTTTATCGGGCTCAAAGCCGTGCTACATTAAATCCGCCCATCTTATTGATGTCTGGCGGGCAAGGAGCAGACGAAAAAGTACCAGAGGCCATTGCGATGAAACAATATGCCATGGAACAAGGAATCCCTGAAAGAGACATTCTTGTCGAAACCAATTCGACAACCACTTTGGAGAACATGCTCTATTCAAAGGAAATCATGGATCAGCAAATGAAAGGGCCATACCGCGTGATCTTTAGTTCCAACAATTACCACATTTTTAGAGCCGGTCTTTATGCGCGTCAAGCCAAATTGAAAGCAAATGGTATTGGTGCAAAAACAGCTTTCTACTACTTGCCTAATGCGTTTTTAAGAGAATACATCGCCATCTTGATGATGAACAAAAAAAGACATATGATCATTTGCGGATTGCTTTTCGCAGGCTCCGCATTCTTATCGCTGATTACTTTACTTTTCTAAAAAAACAAGGTGTGACAAAACATATGTCACACCTTGTTTTTTTCTTTCATTCTCTTAACTATTGGCAAAAAGAGTATCCCTTTTTTGACCGCTACTTGCTGAGCAGAATAAATACCGCTGTTGCCTGAACACATAAAGCTGATCAAGCAGATCATAAAGAAGTATACTGCAGCTTGTGAACCGAACAATTCGATCCCCATCACAAAACAGGCAATCGGTGTATTTGTCGCACCAGAAAATACTCCGATAAAGCCCAATCCTGCAAGAAAAGGAACAGAAACATGGAGCAAAGGCGCTACTGCTGCACCAAGCGTTGCACCAATTTCAAACAATGGTGTCACTTCTCCCCCTTGATATCCCGCGCCTAAAGACAAAACTGTGAAGAATAACTTCCCAATAAAATCATAGACATGTACCTGTCCATTAAATGATTCTTGAAGTAACGGAAGACTCAATCCGAGATAACGTTGTGTTTGCAAAATCAATGCTGCTGCCACAACTACAGCTCCACCTATCGTATTTCGCCAAATAGGATGAGGAATCCATTGTGCATATCGCGCTTTTAAAAAGACGATCGAACGGCTGAATACCCAGCCAATCAAACCAAAAGCAATCCCAGCAACAAAAACTTTGAAGAACAGCAACATACTCCATTCAGGAATCACACCCATTTGGTAATGTAGATGAGAAACACCATAGCTTTCTGTCATGAAATTTGCAAACAGTGCAGCAAAGAAGCTAGGGAAGATCGCTTCTGTTCGGACTTTTCCGATTGCCAACACTTCTAATCCAAATAATGTTCCAGCTAAAGGTGTGCCAAATACAGAACTAAAACCCGCACTGATTCCACTGATAATCAAGATTTCCCGTTCTGATTTATCCAATCGGAACAAACGTGCTGTATTATCTGCTAACGCTCCCCCCATTTGGACTGCTGTTCCTTCACGGCCAACAGATCCCCCAAATAAATGGGTAGTTATGGTTCCAAACAGTGTAAGTGGAATAAGTCGCAACGGGATTTTTTCTTCTCCACCATTTCCTTGATCGATCACTAAGTTGTTTCCACGACTAGAAAGACCGCCGTGATACGCATAGAGATAAGCAAAAAGCGCACCACTAACTGGTAGTAGATAAAGGAGCCAAGGATGTGATAGTCGGATATCTGTCACAACTGTCAAGCTATTTAAGAAAAAAGCAGATAAGCTCCCCATGAATATACCGAGAATCGCTGTGATCACCAGCCACTTCAGCATATACACTAAAATGCGCATTGGACTCGGTAATTGTTTTTCCATAAAAAATTCCTCCTCAATAAAAAAACGCCTACTAAAGAAAGGGGCTGTCCCCAGACTTTAGTAGGCGTCATTAGCTATCTTTCGTTAGCATTTAAAGGCGAACACCATCACCTATTCACTTCCATTAAAAGATAGCATATTTTTCTGTAAAAAACAATAAAATTATCGTTCTTTCTTTACACGTTCAGCAAATTCATAGAAAGGAGCCAATTTCGTTAACTGTTGATTACATTGGTCACTATCATGACAAATATAATTCCCCTTTTTCGTATACGTGCCATCAGAACCTGCTTTCGTTGTAGAAAGAAAAAGCGAAACATTCGATGTTTTCTGACAGATTGCACAGATTCCCTTATTTACCGTTGGTGATAAAGTACCACTAATCCCTTTTAATTTTTCATCTTCGTAATAGACCATGAATTTTTTCTGCGTACCTGGATCATTCCAGCCGATGTACGTATGTTCTTGCAAGTCGATTTCATTCCAAGCTGGTTGTTTGAGTTTTTTCACTTTTCGGAATAATTTCTCGATTTGTGGTTTGCTAGGCTGCATAAACGGCTGAACGATTTGCTTCAGCTCCTCCAATGCTCTTTCTGCTTGCGCTTTTGTCAGTTTTACGTCTAAAACTGTCGTTAAAAATGTATCGATTTCTGGCAGTTCGTGATCTAATATGTCTCGAATCTTTTCAGCTGCTAGTGCCTGAACTGTTTGCACCGTTTTTGGATCATTGACAGATGAGTACGCATTTAATAACTGTTCTACTTCTCTTTTTATAAAAAAATATTGGTATGGTTTTATCGTTTGTTCCATGATTTTAAAGTCCTTTCTTCTAACCAAAGTGCATACTTTGTAGAAAAAAGTGATCTTCTGCAAAGTATGTGTTACCTGAAGATCCCGGACTCTTTTAAATAAGATACGTTTTGCATCTTATCATCACCCCCTTTAATGCTTATTCTTCTATGTACATGATTCATTCGATAAATAAAAGTAAACCGTATCTTGAACAGATAGTCAACTGCAAACAGAAAAAAGGACTGTGACAAAAGTCGTGTCAAAGTCCCTTGTTTCGAATGAATGGTGTTCAAAAGCTTGCATCTGCGGTAATAAGCCGAAACTTCACAAAAATTTGAGAAGTAATTTTCGTAAATTCCTTCTTATTTCTTGAAGCTGACCACTTCTGTCACAACCTCAATATGGTCTATTATTGGTTTTACCTGTTAAATCGAGGATTCTTTCCCAAAGTAACGTTGCCATCTCTTACGCATACTTGCAGACATGGGTTGAGCCGCTTCTTTGACTGCGCAGTATTTGTCCACGAATGTCACAATATATCCTTCTTTATACTTAGGCGGTGCGATCGTTGCACCCCACATGTGCTTCAAAATGATATCTCGCTCAAGATCCGACAAATCGGTGATTTTTTCTGCATTCTTTACAGCAATTCTTGGATGGATATACGCATGTGTCCCCTCGTCAAATTTCGTCGTACGCCAATCATAGTAGAACAGATCATGCAAAAGTCCAGCACGCGCTGTTGCTTTAGCATTGCCACCCCATTTTTTTGCGAGCAGATAACTATAGTAAGAAACACTGATGGAATGCTCCAAACGAGTGGAATGAACATGCTGTGTGTAATTCGCTAATTTTTTCACTGCTTCTGTTTCTAAAAGATCTTGTACATAAGACATATATTCTTCGTCTTCACGCCATTTTTCTGTCATAATTATCGATCTGCCACCTTTTTGAATTTCATTTTCTTCTGAAATTGATTTAAGTATACCACCAGTGTTCGGATTATTCTAGTTGCTCTAGATAAAATAGCTAAAGCTTAATAGTTCCTTAATCATAAAGAAAAATGATAAAGAACGATCCCTGCTGCGACTCCGACATTCAATGATTCCGCATTTCCTTTCATTGGGATATATACGTTCTGATCAGTCAAAGACAAGATTTCCTGACTTACTCCCTGACCTTCGTTTCCCATGATTATAGCGAAATCCTCTGTTTTTTCTACTTTGTCTAATGCATGTGCTTCTTCATTTAATTCTGTACCGTACACCGTAAACCCTTTGCCTTTCATTACAGGGATCACTTCTGCCAAATCTTTTTGCAACACAGGCAAATGATAATTGCTTCCCTGCATGCTTCGCAGCACCTTTGTACTATAAATATCTGCCGTTCCTTTGCCTAATAAAACACCAGCCATATCAAATGCATCTGCCGTACGGATCATCGTCCCTACATTTCCAGGATCTTGTACATTATCTAATAACAGCCATCCTCCTGAAAAATCTGGCGTGCCTTCAGCCGTTAACGCCATCACTGCTAAGATTCCTTGTGGTGTAGGTAGATCCGATACAGCATCCATGACCTCATCCGAAACTAGAAAAGTAGAAATCTCTTTGTTTGCGGCCAGCCAGTCTCCCCATTCTTTCATGCCTCGCTGTGTCACAAAAAGTTCTTTTATTTCTGCATCAGACGACGCAGCTTCTTCAATCAGATGGAACCCTTCCAAAAGATATTCTTCCTTTTCTTCCCGATATTTCTTTTTATGTAGTTTTTTTAATTCTTTGATTCTTGGATTTTTTGCTGATTGGATCTCTTTCACATTCCTCACCTCCCCATGATTATATCATGGAATAGGTGCTTGAGCTTGTTTCATCCTAAAAAAATCGGTATCATTAATTTATAAAATAGGAAAGAAAGGTGACGAACATGCGCAAAGTTAAAATGAACGTCCAAGGACGCGTCCAAGGCGTAGGATTTCGCTACATGACCAAGATGGTCGCTGATCAACTAGGCGTGACTGGAACGGTAAAAAACGAAGACGACGGCTCAGTCACAATCGAAGCAATCGGCAATGACGACATCATCCAGAAATTTATTGAAGAAGTCAAGAAATCACCGAGCCCAAGTGGACGAGTGCAGTATGTGGATGTCCAAGAAGACCCGATGATTGAGGAACGAAAGAAATTTGATGTGGTGGGATAAGGTTGTGAAAAAGCTGGTCTGCATCAAGCATTAAGGACAGGTTGTGAAAAATAGCTCTCCATATTTTTCAACAGGCTGGACTTAATGCCGTAGATGCAAGCTTTTGAACACCGTCGATAAGGTTATTCTTGAGGCGCTTTGCCTCAAAAATTAAGGACAGCAGTGAAAAAGCTGATCTATCACTTGCAGTGAGTTCATTTGACTCCGCTTTTTCGGGCAGAAAAAAAGTTTTTAGTTTATTAAAGTAAGAAAGAAACACTTGGAATCATTCTACTTTTTCCTAGTATTTCTTTCTTGATTTTTTGTCTTTTTTTCAAAATTTTTCGCTACGTAAAAGAACGAATATTTTTCGTAAATTTTATATCTAATTTTTGATTATCCGTATAAACACTATACTTTCAAATATTTTGAAGTATAGAAAAGCACTCATTTTACCA
>NZ_BEHC01000036.1:0-15521 GCF_003112495.1 Enterococcus sp. H57 | reverse complement strand
CTGTACTGAAATCAAGGTATTATTGGGAATCCCAGCTTAAATCATAGATACCGTAAGGGATTTTATTCTTTATTTAAAACTTTGCAACAGAACCTCTTTCGCTAACAGTTCCTACTGCCAAGCCTGTAGTGGACTTTCACCACCAAGTTTTCACCCATGCAGGGCGCACGCAAAAATAGCTCAATCATCAGATACAGATGATTGAGCTTCAAAATAATACTATACGTTTATAAATTGAGTTATTTTCAATAATATAACTCAATCCCTCGTGTTACATTTTGAAATTTTGAACAGTTCTATGATTTTCATAAATTAGTTTAAAACTCAAAATATTTAACATCTAATCTGCTCTACCACTTCAATCGTTTGCTGCAATCTTTCTGGGTCACTTCCAAAACGTCCCAACAAGACACCGTCTAAATCTGCTAAATCCAGCATAGTCTTGGTATTCTCTGGACTAACAGTTCCACCATAAACTACTCGAATATTATCCGCGTCCTTCCCAAATAGTTCAGTTAATGAATTCCTAATAATGGCAACCGCTCGACTGATATGAGGCGCACTGGCAGCTTTGGTTTTCCCAACGGCCCAAGCAGGTGTATACGCTATCACGATTTTCTTCAATTTATCGCGATCAATTTGATATAAAGCATTGAAAATTCGTAAAAATAATTCTTCTTTTAGTTCTTGTACATAATTCGGATTCTTGATTTCATCAATGACGTTATTCGCATCTTTTTCTTCAATCTCGCCAATACAAACAATCGGGGAAATGTCATATGCTAAAGCAAGCTTCACTTTTTTATTAATCGTCTCATCTGTCTCATTGTATAATTTTCTACGTTCCCAATGACCAAGTTCGACAAATTTCCCATGCATATCCACTAAGGATTGAATCGAAAATTCACCACTGAGTTCACCTTGATCGATCTCGGCCATATTTTGAGCACCGAAAGCAAATTGACTGCCTGTAAGAACTTTTGAAACTTGATGGATGGTACCCATTGATGGCAAAAGTACAACCTCAACTTTATGGTTTTCAGATTGATGGTTGAGAACATCAACAGCATACTCTTCTGCTTCAGAAATCAAGTTTTGCCTCATAGACCAATTCATAATTACGATGGGTTTTCTTTGTTCCATTTTGATCATCTCCATTGTTACTTCTATTTATTCTTACCTTAAAAATGACTATATAACTCACAGAAATCTGTAATTACCTATTGGAGAATGCCACCCAGTCTTTTTCAAACTGCTCGATACCCTTATCAGTTAACGGATGACTCCATAATTTCGGGAATAGATTACCAGGAATTGTCGCGATATCTGCACCTAGTTCAGCCACTTTCTCCACATGTTCAAGTCCTCGAACACTCGCGGAAATAATTTCTGCTTTGTATCCATAGTTATCTAGTACTTTTCTCAAGTTTTTAATTAAAGCCATACTGTCAGTTCCAATATCATCTAAACGACCTAAAAATGGGCTGATATAAGTAGCGCCAGCTTTTGCGGCCATCAAACCTTGAGCTACGGTAAAGACTAACGTTACATTGGTTTTGATTCCTTTTTTAGATAGAGTGTTTACTGCTTTCAATCCTTGTTCTGTCATCGGGATCTTGACGACAACATTACGTGCCCACTTTGCAAGCACTTCTGCTTCGGCGATCATTTCTTCAGCTTGCGATCCTGTTACTTCCGCACTTACAGGCCCATCGACGAGAGAACAAATTTCTTTGATGACCTCTTCAAAATCTCGTCCTTCTTTAGCAATAATTGTTGGATTCGTCGTTACTCCATCAACTAAACCCAACTCATTGATTCGTTTGATTTCATCTACATTTGCCGTATCTAAGAAAAATTTCATTATTAACCTCTTTCCGCGATTTTCTTTCAGCGTTCATTTTTTAAAGACACTATCCCCTTTGTCAATAGGGCTAGTTTGAGACATTATTTTCTCTTACAATGCTCATCATTTCCAAGGCATGTTTGGTAATCGTCGCAAAATCACCTGTATCAATCAAACGTTTATCCGTTAAATAGCCGCTAATCCCAGCACCGCTGAAACCTAGATCAAGATAGTCTTGCAAGTTATCAGGTGTGACTCCTGCTGTTGCGACTAGTTTAATATGATTGATTGGCCCAAGAATGTCCTTGATATATCCTATCCCCAAAGCTCTAACAGGGAACACCTTGACAAAATCTGCACCCGCTTCATTCGCTGAGATTATCTCGCTTGGTGTTAGCGCCCCAGGCATCGAGACCATATCTAATTCTTTTGTTCGTTTGATAACACTTGAATTCGTATTAGGCGAGATAATATATTCTGCTCCTGCTTGGTGAGCGGCTTCAACTTGTTCAATGGACAGAACAGTACCCGCTCCAATTTTAACTTCATTTCCAAACTCCTTAACCAGCGAGGCGATGGCCTTTGGAGTCTTAGTCAAACATTCAGGATCTCCTTGATCAAAAGTAACTTCTACAAGCTTTACTCCACCATCGTTTAGCGCGGACACCAAGTTAATAAGCTTTTCCCCATAAGTTCCTCGACAAATTGCAATTACTTTATTCTTTTCGATGAAATCGTTCATTTCTAGTTTCATTAGGCTTTCTCCTTTGTTAAATCCGCCACTTGACTCTTATTTTTCTTTTTTGCTGGTGTTTCTTCTAAAGCCGGCTTTAAAAAGCCAAGTATCAACGCTGTCACTAATGATCCAATTATAATTGCAGCAATAAACCATAGTTTATTGTCAACAACCGGTAATACAACAAATCCACCATGAGGAACATAGCATTTCACATTCCCAATCGCTCCAATTACACATCCTACCGCTGTCCCAATCATTGTTGAAGGCAAGATTCGTTTCATATCACTAACTACGAAGGGAATGGCTCCTTCAGTAATTCCAATACATCCCATGATTCCAGCAGCAACCGCCGCATCCCGATCACCTTCAGTAAATTTCTTTTTAAAGAATAATGTCGCTAAAAAGATCCCAATAGGTGGAATAGCCACGGCGATTCTAAACATACCGTTCGGTTCATAAATACCTTCATTCATAAGTGCAAGTGTAAACATCGAAACTGATTTGGTGATTGGTCCTCCCATGTCGACTTCTCCGAACAATCCAATAAATACTGCCAATAAAATGGCACTGCTACCGTTTAGACTGCTCATGATACTAGTTAATCCGTTCATCAAAAATGCCAATGGTGTGGCAACAACATAGATGTAAATCAAACCTAGAATAAAAACCGAAATGGTTGGTATGATCAGAATCGGTAAAATGGTTTTAATCGTTTTGCTAACTTTCCATTTTTTCATCCATTTGACCAAATATCCTGCAGCAACACCTAGAAGCATCGCCCCTAAAAATCCTGACTTTACTTCCACATCATTTACAGTAACAGGATTATTAGCAAGGAACCCTAGAATCATCCCTGGCGCCAAACCAGGCTTACCCGCAATTGAATATGCGATATAGCCGCCCAAAATAGGAATCATCATTGCAAAAGCTGCTTTACCTAAAAGGTTAATGTTCTGCATTAATTCGTTAGTAACAACAACTCCTGTATCGCTTTTTTCTCCAGTAGCAAGTGAGATGGCCAACATGATACCACCAGCAACTACTGCAGGCATCATGAAAGAAACCCCACTTAAAAATGATTTTTGAACTTCCTTTAAAGTAGCTTTGATATTCATTTTATCCTCCTTTATTTTTACCCATTTACTAACTTCTCAGCAGCATCCAATACTTTCGCAGGATACGAAATAGCATCATTGACATCAGCATTTAAAACTAATTTATCTTCAAAACGTTCTTCATTCTCAATAAAGACAGATACCGCCAAAATGACTACATCTGCTTCTTCAGCTTCTTCCTCAGTAACCTCATTCTCGATCCCGATGCTGCCTTGAGTTTCAATTTTGATTTCATGTCCTCTCTTTTTTCCTTCTTTTTCCAATGCTTCTTGAGCCATGTATGTGTGGGCTACTCCTGTAGGACATGCCGATACTCCAACGATTTTCATATTAAATTCCTCCTATTTTCTTTTCTACTTGATATAGTGAATCTAAAATTGACTCTTTGCTCCCAGTTAATAAATCATTTCTAAAACCTTCATCTAAAAGCTTTTTGCTGATTTCAGCGAGTACTTTCAAATGAAAAGTCGTTTTATTCTCTTCTGGTATTCCTAGCATAAACACCAATTCAACTGTATTACCATTTGTATCCCATTGAATTGGTTGGTTCGTTCTAAGAAAACAGATAAAAGGATTGATTACTTCTTTTGATTTCCCATGAGGGATACTTACGTCATAGCCGATCGCTGTAGAAAATTCTTCTTCTCTTTTGTTTACAGCTTTAATATAATTTGCGCTATTTTTTAAATAGCCGAACTCTTTTGCCTTTTCTGATAAATAATGAATGATGGATTTCTTATTTGTTAACGCCGAATCCAAAACGATTAAACCTTCATCAATCAATTGTTTGACCTCCTAATACTTTCACTATTTCTTCTTCATCTTTGCTAAAGATAAAACGATCGATATTTTTCTTCGTCTCAACGATCCGATAGATTTCTGATAATATTCCTTTAATATGCTTTAAATCCTTTTCTGCAACACAGATCATTAAAACAGTGTTGATCATTCGAAAATTCCAACGTATTGGTTTTACTAATGTCATAATTACTAATTTGCTTTCCTTAACTGTTGATGGTGAAGGATGTGGAATCGCCGCCCCAATTGGAAGATCTGTCACCCCTAGCTTCTCTCTATCCCAAATTGCCTGTTCGAACGAATCCGTAACGAAATCATTTTGCAAAAGCTTTTGAGTGATCCTTTTGATGCATTGTTCTTTAGTAGCAACTGTTTCGTTCAAAAAAATCAAATCTGAATCGATTATTTTTCCTAAGTGCTCAAACGGTTGATCGTTTACTTCTTCCTCATAAAATAAATCTAGATAAGTCGCGGAAACTTTTTTTAGATCTTGTTTACTCATTAGCGGGGAAACATACGTTACAGGAACATCAATTTTTTCTAATTGTACTGAAGAGATCACCAAATCAATTTTATTCAAATCTCTTTTATAGAGTGTTCGTAATGAGACAACTTCAACTATATCCTGTGGAGAGAATACCCTTTTTAAACGATTGGCAATCAGCTCTGATGTTCCGATTCCAGTAGGACAAACAATTAATATCTTACGATTTGCCGACAACCGATCGATGGCCCCTTGAAAATGGATCATCATGAACGCGACCTCATCATCGGTTAAGCGAATATCTAATTCCTTTTCAATCCCGGCCAATATTAGCCAAGTTGTACTGTATAACACAGAATACTCTCGCTTTATTTCCTCCAAAAGCGGATTACTGACAGGAACGTTCAATTTAGAACGATATATCATGGACACCAAGTGATAAAGAATGTTCATGTAGAGTTTTTCATCTCTGGTTAAGTCAACCTGAATTGAATCACTCATCTTCTGAATCATCTTTCTTACCACAGCATCGTATTCCTTCTGAATTGCTAAATCTCTCAAACGTGGTTCGAAGCCATGAGCCACTAATTGTCGATTGAAGTATTCAAAATCGTTTGAATCTAGCTTGATACTGTTATCCAGTTCAAGATTCTCTACTAATTCATTTGCTAAAAAGAAAGTTTTAAGCGACTCCACATTTTCAAATAAAAAATTATCTTGATATTCAATATGAAAACCTTCCTGCAAACGAAGAACAAATATACTGATTGACAATACTAATGATTGAAAATGATCATCAGACAATTTATCGATATTAAAGTGATCATTTGTTTGCAGAAGTCCAGAAACTTTTTTGATGATGTCCTTAGGTAAAAAACTGAATAATAAGCTGGGAAATTGAACTCTATAGCTATTGGTTAAGTCTGATTTATCAATGATAAAGTAAGCATATTGTTTAATTGCCTTTTGTATCTCAGACTCATTTCCGTTTACCTTTGTTCCATTATTATCAGAACGAATCGTGACCGAACTTCCTTCAATAACAGTCTGTATTTGATCTAAGTCATTTGAGATCGAGGTTCTGCTGACGAGAAACTCATCAGATAATAGTTGGTAAGACACCTTTTTGTTTCTCAATAATAAATATTCCGCCATTTTGATTTGCCGCTCGAGTGGAAGCTGATTGAAGTCTATTTGAGTTGAAGCTTCACCAAAAATTTTTAATATTTCATCATTTGACAAATCAGACTTACTTAGAAAAATACCTTTACCTTGCCGTTTCAAGATTTCAATTTTCCTTTTTTTTAATGCCTTATTCAGTTCATCAATGTCTTTATACAATGTACGATCGGAGATAGATAAAATCTTGGAGAAATGATTTACCGGTAAAAAATCTTTTTGCTCCAAAAGCAATCTCAATAATTTATGTTGACGCTTGCTTATTTCATGCATGATTTTTCTCCTTTCTAGGGAGCGCTTCCCTGTATCTGTAATTTATCATTTTATTCTACATTTGGATATCACATCTCGTTTCAAGATGGTTCCTGAAGTTTTCTAAACATATTGAAAATATAGGATCATAAAACCAATTTCATACAGTAAGCAATTTTTTTATCAAATAAGAAATTCTTTTAATGTCTGTCTCTTCAAATCCTCTATACAAAGAGAAACAGATTGCCCTTATCTGTTTGACAAAATAAGAGCAATCCGTTTCTACTAAATGTTTAAGAATTAATACGATAAATCTTCCCCATTAGTTGCAATAACCTTTTTATACCAGTCAAATGATGCTTTCTTGATTCTCTTCTTCGTTCCCTTACCTTCATTATCCATATCTGTATATACGAACCCGTAGCGTTTTGTCATTTCCCCGGTTGCTAAAGAGACCAGATCAATTGGCGCTCATGGTGTATACCCCATTACAGGAATCTTGTCTAAATTAATTGCATTGCTTATTTGTGTGATGTGGTCGGGGGTGCGGACATAATCCTGGACTAAAAATGAACTTAGGAGGAATATCCGTATGTTTTCCCACGAAGAACGTGTAAAAGCAATTCAGTTATTTTTAAAATATGATTGCTCCTACGCCGCTACCATTCGGAAATTAGGTTATCCGTCCGTTGGAGCACTACGTCAATGGTATAAAGAATATTTGGTATCTGGAGAGCTCCATCAGGAACTCCGGAAGAAGTCAAAGTATTCTGAAGAACAAAAAAGAGTCGCTGTGAATCATTATTTTGAATATGGTCAATGTTATGCACGAACCATTCGAATGCTTGGTTACCCAAATAAAGGCTCCTTACGACAATGGTGTGAAGAACTCGCACCAGGTGCTAGAAAACTTCGAAAAAGTGCGGTAAAGTTAACCAAAGATCAAAAAGAAGACGTGTTGAAAAAGTTCTATAAACCTCAAACCAACAGAAAAGGCTTAGCTGAAGCTGAAGGAATCAGTAGGGTTGCTCTATATCAATGGAAGGCCACTTATCTTGGAAAGGATTTCCCTCTGCCCATGACTTCAAAAAATCAAGGAAAACAAAAAGAATTACTTTTAAAGGAAGTAGAAGAGTTACAAGAACAAGTACACCAATTGCAGCTTGAGAAAGCATTACTCGAAGGAGCAGCTGAACTACTAAAAAAAGGAAAAGGCATCAATCTACTTCGTCTATCAAATCAAGAAAAGACTCTATTGATTGATGCCTTACGAAATCAATTCAACTTGAAAGATCTTCTTCAACAGCTCCAGTTGTCTAAGATTTGATACTAACACCAAACTCTCTAACAGAACAATTTGTCTATGATTTTTCTTTCTTTTCTTGTCGTGGAATCGACCTAGACGGGGTTTATGAAGCTAGCTTGGGACAAGCTAAAATCAAACAACAAATAATGAGACGGTCAAAACATTCTATTTTACTAGTTGATGAACACAAATTTGACTCGCCTCACTTTTACAAAATTGCTGATTTCGCTGATTCTCACTCAGTAATAACAAATACTTTACCGACAGAAGATTATCAAAAGAGAATCGATGATGGAATCACTGATTTTATTTGGTTGAACCCGAAACTTAGGAGCCAACCAAATGAATAGTAATTGAGCCTCATAAAAAAAGGCGATCCACCTCAGATGGATTGCCTTTTTAATATAAATATCATTAATTAATATCGTTTCCTTTCGTACCTCAACAGCTGAGTATTGTCCACATTGAATTTCAAGAAGTCAATCATCGTCTTCCCATGAAAATAATTGTCAATCACCCGAATCAAGGCATTGTGACACACCAACAAAACATCTTCGTCACTTTGTTCCAACTCTGCCAGCAAAGGATACACCCGACCGGCAACATCCATGATGGATTCGCCGTCTGGTAATGGTAGCGAGAATTCCACACGAACCTTTTGGAATTCCGGTGTTTCAATTGGTAAGCCATCATACTGTCCAAAATCCATCTCAATTAGGCGCGGTTCCACCTCAATGGGTACCGACACTTTTTCATTAATGATTCGGGCCGTTTCCTGGGCCCGCCTCAATGGTGAGACATAGATTTTAGTGATTGGCTGCTCCAAGTCGCTGACCAATTGAGCCAATTCCTCTGCTTGAGCATAACCGACTTCCGTCAGCTCAATATCCGCATGACCGCAAATTTTGCCGTCCACATTATATTGGGTCTGACCATGACGTGCTACGTAAATCATCGGGCACTCCCCTTTGCAAGCGGACGTTTCTCATCCGCCATTTCACCCAGAACCAGCTCTGAATCAGTGGCCAATTGTTGTAAAGCCGCCACCATCTCAGCTTGCGATTTGCCAAAGACCAGGGAGAAAGAATTATTCTTACTCTTGTAGAAGGAAACAAAAGAGTTGCCACCAGCTAATTCTTCAATTTGAATTTGGGGGTAGCGGGCAAACTCGCCGTTCAAGACACCTAGTTTAACGACTCCTTCTTGTGACAAGCCTTCTTTTAAGAAACCATTGATCAGGATAATAGCGGCAAAAGCCCCCAGTTTGATTTGATCCGCCAGATTACTTGGCCAAAAGATTACAAGTATCGCTACCGTCAATGCGATACTCAAACCCATACGAATCCAGCTGGTTTGAGCCGCCACGATAATTTTCTTTTGATCTTTTACTTGTAAGACGACCAACAATCCTAAAAAGCCTGCAATCACTAGTGCTTCTGCCATTTTCTATCATCCTTTACTTATTTTTACCACTCGGCGATGGTGCCGTCGTAGTTTTTCCATTGTGGGTTGGTCCAAACCAAACCTTCTTGAGAAATTTCCTTAATGCGGTCTTCATCCATTTCCAAACCAAGGCCTGGTTTAGAAGGTAGGTCAACATAGCCGTCTTTGTATTGGAAAACTTCTTTGTTTTTGACAAAATCCAACAAATCAAAGCCTTTATTGTAGTGGATACCCAAGCTTTGTTCTTGGATAAAGACATTTGGTGTACATGAGTCCACTTGCAAGGTAGCTGCTAATGCAACTGGTCCGTATGGTGCATGTGGTGCCACGGCCATATCATGAGCTTCAGCCATAGCCGCAATTTTGCGGGTTTCTAAAATTCCGCCGCAAAGGGCTACGTCTGGTTGGATAATATCGATGGCGCCTTGTTTGAAGATATTTTTAAACTGCCAGCGAGTGTACAAACGTTCGCCGGTTGCTAAAGGGACAGCAACTGCATCGGCAACTTCTTTGTAATGCTCTTCATTTTCCGGCAAGACAACTTCTTCCAAAAACATTGGGTGGAATGGCTCCAGGGCCTTCGCTAGAACTTTAGCCATTGGTTTATGCACCCGACCGTGGAAATCCACACCGATATCCATCGCGTCACCAAAACGTTCCCGAATGGATGCCACCCGTTCGACAACTTCATCCACTTTTTTGTAAGAGTCGATATAGTGCAATTCTTCGGTAGCATTCATTTTAACGGCAGTAAAGCCACGATCAAAACGGTCTTGCGCTTGTTCAGCGACTTCACTTGGCCGGTCGCCACCAATCCACGAATAAACTTTAATGTTATCCCGGGCGGCTCCGCCTAATAATTCATAGACAGGGACGTTAAAGGCTTTTCCTTTGATATCCCACAGCGCCATTTCCAATCCGGAAACAATCGTCCCATTGATGGGGCCACCACGGAAGAAGGAGCGATGCATTTCTTGGAATAAGCGTTCAATTTCAAATGGATTACGCCCAATCAAACGATTACCGATCTCATAAGCACCCGCAACAACTGTTTCAGTCTTGGTTCCGGAGATCATTTCCCCCCAGCCGTCAATGCCTTCATCGGTGGAAATCTTCACGAAGATCCATCTTGGTTTTACTTTGTATACTGTAATATCTGAAATTTTCAATTTAAACCCTCCAATTATTGTGCTTCTACTGGTTCATTCATTTCTCGGTTCACTTTTTTCACACCGTCAAAGTAGTACCATACACCTGCCAATACCAACAATAAGACCGGAATCCCGATGATTGGTTTGTAGGCAAAGGCGATGAATACCAAATAACTTTGGATCATGGAAGTTGCCGCAAATGATGAGATCAACATTGATGAAGTACCCAAGTCGATACCCACTGATTTAGCAATTGCTGTCAACATTGGGGATGTTGCAGAACCACACCATAGCAATGAAGCAGTAATGACTAAACCGATCACGATGTTTTTCAACAAATTCCCGCGAGTCAAGGCAACCACCATCGCTACCCGGAAAGGCACAACGGCCAAATCGGCAAATGGTAAAACGCGGTTTCCTGGCAAGACTAAGGCCATGGCGATTGTTAAAGGAATAATGATCAATGCTGTTGTAATAACATCTGGATTCCCAACGACAACCGCTGCATCCAATCCGATAAATAAACGTGTTCCTTTGAATTTTTCTTGGGACCATTTTTGAGCTGCATCAGAAATTGGCATCAGACCTTCCATGAACAATGAGGTCATTTTAGGAATCAAAACCAAAACGGCGGACATGCTGACACCTAATTGCAAGACGGCCTTGATATCGTAACCGGCCAAAGCACCAATCACCATCCCAATAACCAGCCCCATGATCATTGAGTCACCGAAGAACCCAAGATATTTTTGTGCATCCTTGATCGTGAATTTCGATTTGCGGAATAATGGAATACGATCCAGTAACCAGTTCAACGGCCAAGCAATCACTAAGGAAGACAAGGCGGACACAGTTGGCAAGGAAACGCCCGGAATTCCAAAGAAGCTTTCCACCATCGGTTGTGACCAGTCGGAGATTTTAAAGGTAACGATTGCCATCACAACAGAGGCACCAACACCTAAAAACACATTTTTGGTAACAAAGTAGACCATCACCCCAACGATGGCCATGTGATGGTAATTCCAAATATCCACGTCCAACGTATGGGTACGTTTCAAAACCAATAAAACGATATTAACCAGTAAGATGGCGAAAATCAGGATTGGAATGATGGGTGATGCCCACGTAACTGCGGCGATTGAACCCCAACCGACATCCAACGCATCCAGCTTAACACCGGTCCGTTCAACCATAGCCTTCGCAGCCGGGCCGACGTTAGTGGTCATAAAGTCCAAAATCAATTTGATTCCGGCAAAACCAATACCCAACGTCAAACCTGATTTAAATGCACGGGTAATCTTTAAACCAAAGATCAACCCGATGATGGTAATGATGACTGGCAACATAACTGTCGGTCCAGCATCGATAAAGAAGTTAAAGACATTCATAATGATTTTCATTTTTTCAGCTCCTTTAATCCGCTATTATTTCAATAAGTTCAAGATTTCTTCCATCGTTTTGTCAGCACCGATTCCTGTCAGGATAGGCATGCCTTTTACCACTGGCACATTGCCGGTTTGACCATCGAATTGACCGGTTGTCACCAACAAATCATACCCTTCGACTTTGCCGGGCACTTCCATTAGTTTGGTTTGGGTAGTTGCCACTTCAACTCCGTGTTCTTGCAAGTATTCTTTAACCTTTGTTGCTACCACTGTTGATGTTGCAATACCGTTTCCACATGCGACTAAAATTCTTTTCATGATAATTTCCTCCGATTGCGAGCTTTCCACTCGTGATTTTTTATTTTTTAAAAAACGGCTTTCTTTAATAAAGCCAATAATTCTGTATCATTGCGGGCGTCAATCATTTCCTGACGCAATGGTTCATCTTGGATGATGCCGACTATTTTTTGCAACATTTCCACTTGCCCATGGGGCTCACCAATTGCCATCATAATCACGATCTGAATTGGTAATTGAGCTTTATTGTCTTCCATATTATGGAAAAGTACCGGCTCTTTTAGCGTGGCAATCGCCAAAGTCGTTTTATTGACCATTTCATAATTTGCGTGGGGAATAGCAATTCCCGGGGGCGTTGATGGCAATCCCGTTGGGTATTCTTTTTCCCGATCTTGGATTGCTTGGATGTACTCCTCTTTGACATACCCTTTTTGATAAAGTTCACCTGCCAGATAGGCCAAAACTTCACTATCTGTTGAAGCTTCGACGTTTCGGAAGACAAGTTCCTCATTCAGATAAAGTTCCATACTTTCCACTCCTTGTTCATATTTCACCTGTATATCGCCCATAATATTAAATCGCTGCCAGCAATTCTTTCATTGATTGGGCAAGATTCTTAACATTCAATTCTTCGATATCCTGCTTATTGAACATCCCGGAACCCAGGCCTAAATAACTGGCGCCGTTTTCAAAAAATTCTTTGGCGTTTTCTTTACTGATGCCACCGACACCCATCAAGGGCAATTTGCCAAGAGGCGCTTGGATATCTTTGAAAAATCTCGGTGTAACTACTGCTGCTGGAAAAACTTTGACGATGTCCGCCCCTTGGGCAAACATTTGATTGACCTCTGACGGTGTCATCGCAGCCGGTACTGCCAATACACCTTTTTCATTGGCGTAGGCCAACATTTCCTCAGTAAACATGTGCGGGCCTAATAAGAATTTGGCACCAGCTTCGTAACAAGCTTTTGCCTGTTCTAAGGTTCTAACGGTGCCGGCTCCGATGTAGGTCGTATCCCCGTAGCGTTTATTCAACTCACGGATATGATCGATGGCTCCTTCAGTATTCATGGTCATTTCCACTGCAAATTGATGATCAAATTCCTGCATTGCTTGTAAAATCGCATCTGCTTGATCAAACGTGTAGCCCCGCATAATTACGGTAAATCTTGGATAATCAGCTAATTTCATTTTTTCCTCCTTAAGAACTTTGTCTTAATAATTGATAGATGGTTTTTTCATCTGCTGAAGCCACCAACTGATCAATCAAAGAATCATCTTTGGCGATATCGGCGATCTGATTGATAGCTCGTAAATGCTTGGTTAAATCAAAGAAGGATAATGGCAAAATCAAACTGATGGCCTCCCCATTCGGAAAAATCACCGGTTTTTGACAAACCATAATGCTGACACCGTCATTAATGACCCCTTTATCAACAGTGGTATGCGGGATGCAGGTTCGCATCCCCAGATAACCGGCGTAACCGGGTTGTTTGATTTGATTCACGCAATCATTAATAAAGCGTGAATCGATGATCTGATGATCCAATAATGGTTGACATGCCAGACTGACTGCCTCTTCCCAAGTCATCTCCTGATCGATTACTTGCACATAATTTGGACGCAGGTAGTGAGTCAAAGAAGGTAAGACTTGGAAATTATCCAATGGAGTACTTTCATCTTGTTTCACCAAGAAGTATTGCAACTCTTCCCGCAGAGACGCTTGATCGTTGACCGTCGCATATTTTTTGACGATTTTCAACAATTCATCCAGCGCGCGATCCACCTTAGTGATGCCCAAGTCACTTAAGACTCGGTAGCGCAAACTGATTTGTTCCTGATAAGTCATGATGGGATCAATAATGAACTGCATCATGGCGCTGTTTAAAGGTGTTGTAGTAAAAACCAAGTCGTAATCGACTTCAAACTTGTAAAAGTCTCGCACCGATAAGGAAGCCAAAAAATGAATTTCGGGAAAAAGTTTTTCCATATTGGCCCGTACTAACTTGGAAACCATAACGCCGTTGGTACAAACCACCACTGCTCGTGGCCGCTGTTTGTTCAGCTTGTTATGACTGCTTAACTGGTAGCCGAAATAATAAGACAACAAATCCAATTCGTCGTTCGGAAAGGCTTTGTTCAGCCAATTCTCGATGGGAATAATCAATTCTTTCATCAAGTCGATCAAGATTGCATGGTTGCTGTCTTTGATCAGGCTATCGACAGAATAGACCCCCAAACTCAAGTTAAAGCGGATCCGGAAACAGGCCGGTCGTAAATGACTTAATATCCGACGTTCAAAGTCTTCGCGATCATCGATCATAATCAAGGTTTGGTTTTGAAAATTTTCCACCATTTGACTGATCAATTTACGTAAATCTTGATCTGAATCGTAGTTCTGGGTGGTCTTACTTTCAAAAATATTGGAAGTCAAAAATAAGAGCGTGAACCATTCCAGGTAACTCTTGGATAAGTTCCAAGCCGTCTCGCCGACTAAAATCGTCAACATCCGGTATTCCGGTGTATTACTGACCTCACCGGGAAAGAAATCCGGTTTAGTGGATACTTTGATGCCCCGGCTGACTAAAAAACGGGCCGCCGTTTGCAGGTAATCCACCGACTCATCGGAATAACTAAGGTGTAACATTTGTTCCATATTGTGAACCAGATGGACAATTTCTTCTTCCGTCACGCCATGAACCAACTTGCCTCGGATGGTTTCCCGACGGAAAATCGGGCACTGCTTCACCAAATCAGATAACAGTTGCAAGATTCGGTGTTCCGATCCAGCCAATTGATACCCGTTAATCCGGTCGTATTGAATTGTCAAACTGTAGTTTCTTAGTAGGGCGTCGGTTCGTTTGATATCATCCATGATGGTAGTTTTGCTGACTTCTACTATATCCAACAAATGATCCAGACTAACATATTCGATATTGGTAATCAAAGTCATCACTATCAGCGCCCCACGTTCTCCCTCCGTCAATGCCAACGTTGCTTGTTCGTCCACCGTTTCCTGATCCAACTGGGACATCATTTGGATCACTTCAATCGGTACTGTAATATCACCGGAGTGACTACGCTGGATCGTTGGGATATTTTTCATCTCCAAGTCTTCATTGAATTGGTTGATGGCATAGTTGATTTGACGACGTGTCAAATCGAGTTCACTTGTCAAAGCGGAAAGTTTCATTTCAGGGTTTTTAATAATCATTTTGAGTATTTCACGAATTCGTTTGTTCATTTGACTATCCTCCTGACAAAATCATTATATATTCACGCAAGCGCTTTTTGACGACGCTTTCATCACGATATTTGTCACACTCACTTTTTTAGTTTGTCACACCGGTGTGACACAGATAGCATAATCGGCGTTATATCAAGTGTACCATGGCGTGACAATTATTTGTTACACCAGAAAATTAGCGCAAAGGTTCTGTTGCAAAGTTTTAAATCTACTATCAGATAAGGTAGAATAATAGAAAAAGATAGCAGGAGGAATGACGATGAGTCATTTTAAAGGAAA
>NZ_BEHC01000035.1:111516-127769 GCF_003112495.1 Enterococcus sp. H57 | reverse complement strand
TGGTTACACTCCTTTGTTTTCTTTCGTCGGAAATACAATTTGAGTGTACCATAAATGCCTTTTTATTTTTCTAACTTAATTTTACAATTCGCGATGCAAAATAAATTCATGGGAAGATAGAGCGGTTATTTTTAATATTTTGCTAGCTATTAGTGAATAGTTCCTCGAATACAACAAAACCAGTAGACATGTCTAGTTATTCTATTTATGTTTTAGAGATAAGTATCCCCAAATAACATGGATTGAAATAAGGGTAAATAAGTTTGAAAAAATGAACTTTAAAAACTTATACACAACGTGGCTGAAAAGACAACTTTTTCTTCCCTGTGGAAAAAATAGTTTAACACAAACATTATAGTTATCCACAGCTATCTAAAACAGATGGAAAACAAAGAAAAATCCGCTAAAATACCGGGAGGGGGTAATGGGGGGTGAGTGATTGAAAAAAGAACAGAGTAACTGACTTATCCTCAGTGTTTCTGTTCTTTTATAAATCTGCCCTACATTTCTTGTTGTTGGATCGAATCTGTGAGAGTAATCTCGGTTGAAAGAATGATTCTTTTTTCTTCTGGGTATTGGTGATGGATCAATTGGAATAAAAGTTCTGTGGCTTTGATTCCTAACTGATTTGTTGGAATGTCTATCCGAGTCAGCTGTGGCGAAAATAGGGAGGACAATAAGGGATCACTGAATCCTGCGATCGAAAGATCATCAGGTATCTGCTTTCCAGTTTGTTCTGCAACTTTGTAAATACTCAATGATTTTAATGCATCGGTAGAAAAAATCGCAGTTGGTCTTTCTCGCAGCTTCATTAAATCATTCATTGCTGCCATGCTGTCTTCTAAGCGAAAGCCGCCGTCTATGATCCATTCATTACGGATATCTAGGTGATGATCAAATAAGCATTGACGGTAACCATTGAGACGATCATTGGATACATAAACTTCTGTCGGAGCATGGAGACAGCCGATATGACGGTGTCCATTCTTGATCAGTGTTTCCACCAAATCGTAACTATCCTGGAAATTATCCGTGTCCACTGAGTAGATGTTCGTGTAGTCGTTTCCGACTTTTCCGATTACCACAATAGGAATATTGTATTGATCCAATTCAAAAAGAAGTGTTTCATCCATCGTAGAGCTTAAAATAATAATTCCTCGAATCATTTTTTCTTGGATCTTTTTCGCGCATTTTTCTAGCTCTTCTTCTGGTGTTTTTGCCGTTTGTAGAATCAAGTCGAAGTTATTTTGTTCAGAAACGGCAGAAATGGATTGAATAACATCTGAAAAAAAAGGATTGCCATAGGTCGTATGAGAAGTACGATGAGATAATGCTAGAATCGCGTCAAAACCATTTCCTGACAGTCCTCTTGCAATTTTGCTCGGTTCATAATTCAATTCTTTGATTGCTTGAAGTACACTTGCTTTTGCTTTATCAGAGATATTTGGCTGGTTATTTAATACTCTGGAGACAGTTGATTTGGAGACATTGGCTTTGTTCGCAATGTCATAAATAGTAGGTTTCAATTTTATATGCACCTCCTTTTTGGGAGCGTTTTAGAATAATTCCATAGTACAATAGACATTCTTTTTTGTCTATGATTTTGAAAATTTAGGAATAGCTTGCATGATCATGAGAGACCATATTTTTTTAAGAAGCTATTAACTATTGATACATAAGCTTTCTTATTTGTATTTTTTTGTATATCAAAATTATTAAAAAAAATGCTATTGACAGTAAGCGGTTTCCATAATATGATCAAATCATTGGGAACGCTCCCAAAAAAAGAAAGGGGAATCCGATGTATACAAAACTTTTACAAGCGATTTATCGCGACTCAGATTTGGCTGAGAAAACCGCCTCTATGATTGAACAAAAAGTCAGTGATTATCAGCAAAAGAAAGGCCAGGCAGGCAAACTGCATTGGGACGAAGAAGATATTTTCTTGATTACTTATGGGGATCAATTTTTTGAAGAGCAGCAACCAACTTTGCGTACATTTAAGAAATTTTATCAAAAGTATTTGGCAGATACATTTAGAGTTGTACATTTCTTGCCATTTTTCCCATATACATCTGATGATGGTTTCTCCGTTGTAAATTATCAGGCAATCAACGACCGTTTGGGCACATGGGAAGATATAGAAGAAATGAGAAGCGAAACACGGTTAATGTTCGACTTTGTCTGCAATCATATGTCTGCCGAAAGTACTTGGTTTCAGGAATATTTAAACTTGAATGATACGTACAAAGATTTTTTTATTGATTTGCCACTGGATACAGATACAAGCAGCGTGACTAGACCAAGGACTAGTCCACTACTTACAACGTTCATTGACAAAAACGGGAAAGAAAAACATGTATGGACGACTTTTAGCGAAGATCAAGTAGACTTGAATTTTAAAAACCCAGAAGTTTTATTGAAAATGATCGATATTCTTTTGTTTTACCTAGAAAAAGGCGCTTCATTTATTCGTTTGGATGCTGTGGGGTTTTTATGGAAAGAACTAGGAACTTCTTGTATACACCTGCCAGAAACGCATAAGATTATTCAGTTATTCCGTGCAATCGTTGATGAAGCAGCTCCAGGAACGGTATTGATCACCGAGACAAATGTGCCACATAAAGATAATATTAGTTATTTTGGGAATGGCGAGAATGAAGCACAGATGGTCTATCAGTTTTCGCTACCACCTTTGACCCTTCAAGCGATTCGTTCGGGTAATACAAGTAAGTTGAAAGAATGGTTAAAAACCATCGATTTCGCATCGAAAAAAACAACTTTTTTTAATTTTTTAGCCTCCCATGACGGTATCGGATTGAATCCGGTACGAGGTATTCTGCCGGAAAAAACGATCCTTGAATTAGTGGAACAGCTGAAGAAAGAGGGTGCCCGAGTAAACTACAAGAAAAACCCAGATGGAACGACCAGTCCATATGAGATAAACGCTACGTATCTAGATGCGTTAAGTTCTCCAACAGATACGACGGAATGGAGAAGCAAACGCTTTTTAGCAGCTCATTCATTTTTGGTAACGTTACCAGGCGTGCCGGCAATTTATATTCAAAGTGTGCTGGGAAGTCGAAATGATTACAAAGGCGTAGAAAAAACAGGAGAGAATCGAAAAATCAATCGGCAAAAATTTTTGTTAGCAGATATTGAGAAAGAGTTGCAGACAGATCCATTAAGAACAGCAGTATATGGTGAATTGACCCAGATGCTATCTATTCGAAAAAAAGAAAAAGCCTTCCATCCGAATAGTTTGATTTACTTACTGGACTCAGCAGATTCTTTTATCAGTTTTATTCGCGAAGCGAAGGAAGAGAAAGTCTTAGTTATCCATAATTTTTCCAATCAATCAGCAGGTTATCTTTTACCAAAAGGAGATTACCTAGACCTGTTTTCTGGACAAATTATCCATTGCAGTCAAGAACGAAAGTTGATATTCCAGCCGTATGAATATATGTGGCTGAAAATAATAAAATAAGAGGTGGAAAAAAATGAAAAAAATTATTGTTACTACCTGTCTGCTAGCTACTGGATTTCTTCTTACTGCTTGTGGTGAAAGTCAAAGCTCTAACGAATCACAACAGACAATGATTCAATTCATGCACTCTTCTGTCGAACAGGAACGATTAAGTGTGATCAATGAACTGGTTGCTGATTTTGAAAAAGAAAATCCAGACATCAAAATCAAGCAAGTGCCGGTAGAAGAATCAGCGTTCAATACGAAAATCGTTACGTTAGCTCGTTCCGGTAAATTACCAGAAGTAATGGAAGTCAGTCAGGATTTTGCTAAAGTGATGGATAAAGATGAACTGATTGATCAGACGGCAGTCCAAAACGTTATCGAGGAAGCTGGAGAAGATAATTATTATGACGGAGCCAAAAACCTTGTTCGTTCAGAAGATGGAAAAAGCTATATTGCTGCACCAATTAGCGGCTGGGTCCAAGGTATTTGGTTGGTATGACAAAGAAAAATTATCAGAAGCTGGTTTTTCAGAACCAGAAAATTGGGATGATATTTTAAAAATTGCTCAACATTTCACAGATAAAGAGAATAAACAATATGGAATTGCTATGCCTACTGCTGAAGGAACAATGAGTGAGCAAGCGTTCTCTCAATTTGCTTTGTCAAATGGAGCAAATGTTTTGGATGATGAAGGCGAGGTAACGATCGATACGGAAAAGATGAGAGAAGCATTGTCGTTTTATCAAAACTTATCCCAATACACGATGCCAGGCTCTAATGATGTGACAGAAATCAAAGATGCTTTCATGAATGGAACAGCACCAATGGCAATCTATTCAACTTACATTTTGCCTTCTGTTTATGAAGCGGGGAACTCAGAAAATATCGGTTTTGCTATCCCAACACAAAAAGATCAAGCTGTCTATGGCACAGTATCTGGATTGACGATTTCTTCTGGTCTAGACGAGAAACAAAAAGAGGCTGCTGAAGCATTCACAGCTTTCTTATCTCAACCGAAAAACATGGAAAAGTGGGTCTTGATGTCTCCTGGTGGTGCTCAACCAGTGAATAAACAAGTAGTCGAACTGGATGGTTACAAAGAAAATGAAGTCATCAAGTCTTTTGGCGAGCTGCCATCTGAGATTGCTAGTGCTTTTGATGAAGTACAAGTCTTTGGACTAGTCGGGGAAAAGAATTTCACGAAAATGGGAGATATCACAAGCTCAGGTGTGATCGGAAAAGCAGTGAACCAAGTAACTGTCGGAAACGAAGATGTCGATCAAGCTTTAGCTGACGCACAAAAAAATACGAAATAACAAGAAGTTCTGCCAATGGTGTTCGAAAAAAGTAGATAGCTATTGGCAGATTATCAGGGGGAGGTTTCAATGAATCGTCCAAGGAAACATTCTGACTTAAAATTAGCCATGGGACTTTTAGCACCAAGCATGCTTTTATTAGCTGTTTTAGTGCTGATTCCAATGCTTTCCAATATTCAGATCAGTTTTTTCGATATGCCGCTGAATCCTAACTTAGACGCCGTTTTTATCGGATTAAGCAATTATCTTGAAATTTTAAGTGATAGTGAATTTTATCGTTCTTTAGGTTTAACAGTTGCTTACACATTCTTAGTTGTAGCAGGCAGTACAGCTTTAGGATTAGCCGTAGCTATTTTGCTTAACCGCAAGTTCAGATTTAGGAAAACGGTGCGTTCACTGATTTTATTAAGTTATGTTACGCCATCTATTTCTTTGATTTTTGCTTGGAAATATATGTTCAATAATAGTTATGGAATCGTCAATGATCTGTTAGTAGATAGGTTGCAGCTTTTCAACGAAGCACCGCTGTGGTTCGACCAGCCAGTTGCTAGCTTCTTTATGGTCGTTTTGTTTGCTATCTGGAGATACTATCCGTATGCGTTTATTTCATTTTTGGCTATTTTGCAAACAGTCGACAAAACGCTTTATGAAGCAGCTGAAATGGACGGTGCAAATGCTTGGCAGAAGTTCAAGATCGTGACACTGCCGGCAATCAAACCAGTACTAGCAACTGTGATTGTTTTACGATCTATCTGGATGTTCTATATGTTTACAGATGTCTATCTACTGACGAATGAAGTCAATATCTTAGGCGTTTATTTGTATCAGACAGCCTTTGCGTTCAATGATCTTGGAAAAGCAGCAGCTATATCGATTCTATTGTTCATCATTATTGCAGCGGTCGTCTTGCTCTCACGAAAGAAGGTGGACTTGAAATGAAAAATAAAAAGAGCAGGAAAATCTTATTTTACGCGACGATTTTGTTGCTATTAGCTGTCAATTTGTTTCCATTTTTGATCATGCTGATGACATCATTCAAGGATTCACAAGAAGCAATTGCAACGACACAAACTATTTTTCCGAAAGAATGGACTTTTGAACATTATCAGGATATTTTCAATGCTGAGATTTTTCCATTCATCATGTATTTCAAAAATAGTTTAGTGATCTCCTTGATAGCCTCCGTAACTGCAGTAGTGATTGGGATCAGCGGGGCATACGCTTTGTCAAAACTACGCTTCAAAGCTCGCTCGAAAATCAATGCTAGCTTTTACACCGTTTATATGTTTTCCGGTATTTTGATCGTTGTTCCATTATTTAAAATCATTTCCGGTCTAGGTTTGTATGATACCAATACAGCACTGATTATCACGATGGTCGTTCAAACACTTCCTACTGCGATATTCATGCTAAAAAGTTATTTTGACACGATTCCGACTGATATTGAAGAAGCAGCAATGATCGATGGTCTTAGCCGGATCCAAATCATTATTCGGATCATTATACCATTGGCTATTTCTGGAATCATTTCTGTCTTCGTTTATTGTTTTATGGTTTCGTGGAATGATTATTTATTTGCTTCGATTTTCCTGTCGACCTCCGAAAAATTTACTTTACCAATCGGTTTGAACACATTATTCAGTACACCAGACTACATTTGGGGACGAATGATGGCCGCTTCATTGGTGACCGCTTTACCAGTCATCATTATGTATGCGTTATCTGAACGATTCATTAAAGGGGATTTAGTCGAAGGCGGCGTAAAAGGATAAAAAGAAAAGAAAGAGGAAAGAAAAGATGAAAAAATTAGTTGCATTAGAACCAAGAATAGCCGGATTCAAAGATTACGAAGACCGTGAGATCGAAAAGAACGAAGTACGTATCCGAGTAATTTTCGCTACTCCAAAACCAGGAACAGAAATTGTCGACTTTAGAGGATTAAGTCCATTTATCGATGAAGAATTTTCAGAAGAATGGCGCCTATTCTTGCCAAGAGAAGAAGGAAGCCAACGCGGTGTGGTATTTGGCGAATTTCAATTAGGAAATATGATTGTCGGTACGATCGAAGAAACGGGCAGTTTGGTGACAGAGTATCAAAAAGGAGAGTTAGTCTGCACTTATGGACCCATTCGTGAAACACTAATTACAAACGGTGTTGATAATTATAAACTACGTAAACTTGATCGGTTGGATCAATGGAAAAATGCAGTATGTTACGATCCTGCTCAATTCGCTTTAGGTGGTATCCGAGAAGCACATGTTCGAGCAGGTGATGCTGTAGCAATCTTCGGTTTAGGCGCTATCGGGCAAATTGCGATTCAATTAGCTAAAAAAGCAGGTGCTACTACCATTGTTGGGATCGATCCCATAGCGCAGCGTAGAGAATTAGCAGAAAAATACGGTGCCGATTACACGCTAGATCCTATGAAAGCAGATGTCGGTTTTCGTCTAAAGGAATTGACAGATAAACGTGGAGTAGATTCAGTTATTGAAACGAGTGGCAGTGCTGCCGCATTACAAGCTTCTTTAAGAGGGATCGGCTATGGCGGGATCATTTCTTATGTTGCCTTTGCTAAACCTTTTCCAGCTGGGTTTAATCTTGGTCGCGAAGCACATTTCAATAATGCAAAAATCGTCTTTGCTCGAGCATCTAGTGAACCAAACCCAGATTACCCAAGATGGAACCGTAAACGAATCGAGGACACATGTTGGGAATTATTGATGAACGGTTACTTGGATTGTGAAGAAATCATTGATCCAGTTGTGCCATTTGCAGAAAGCGCAGAAGCTTACATGCGTTATGTAGACCAGCACCCAGAAGAAAGTATCAAAATGGGCGTTCAAGTCCGAGGAGGAGAACAATGAAATTCGGTACGCAAGATCAAGCATTTTTCCCAAGAGACATTTTAGAAAAATTTAGATTTATCAAAGACTGTGGATTTGAAGAATACGAAATCGACGGTAAGTTGTTAATAGAAAATATCGATACAGTCAAACAGGCAATCAAAGAAACAGGGATCCCAGTAGTGACAGCTTGTAACGGATACGATGGGTGGATCGGTGACTTCATCGAAGAACGGCGTCTTAATGGTGTACGTCAAATTGCTGAGATTTTGCGTGCACTAAGCGAGGTTGGCGGCAAAGGAATCGTTATCCCAGCAGCTTGGGGAATGTTCACTTATCGATTACCGCCGATGGTTTCACCCCGAAGCAAAGAAGGAGACTATAAAGCAGTCAGCGAATCACTTCGTTATTTAGATAAAGTAGCCGAAGAAACAGGTACGGTTATTTATTTGGAGCCTTTGAACCGATACCAAGACCATATGATCAATTTGTTAGCGGATGCGCGTCATTATATTGACTCTAATCAATTGAAACATGTGCAGATCATCGCTGATTTTTATCATATGAATATTGAAGAAGATGATATTTCAAAAGCATTGACTACGCAAAAAGAGTATGTGGGTCATATCCATTTAGCAGATAATCATCGCTACCAACCAGGATCTGGCGCAATTGATTTTACTCGCCATTTTCAAATGCTACTTCAAAATGAGTATGAAGGTTATATGGTATATGAATGTCGTTTGCGAGGAGAAAATGAAGTGAAAATTTATCAGGAATCATTGCAATACTTGAAAAACTGTCTGGAAACAGCGCGTCATTTAAATGATTTAGAGAAAGAAAAACAATAAGTAAATAAGCAAAGGAGGGAGAAATAAATGAAGAAAGTAGCAATCATAGGCGCTGGACAAGTAGCAGAAAAAGTACATGCTGCTTATTATCAAAAAAGATCAGATGTCTTAGAATTGGTCGCTGTGGTTGATCCAGTCAGCCAGCGAGCAGAAGACTTTTGCCGACGTACAGGATTTTCTCATGCGTATACATCAGTTACACAAATGATGAATGAGATTTCTCCCGATATCGTGAGTGTCTGTACACCCAATCGATTTCACTTCGAACATGTATTGGCTGCCCTCGAAGCTAATGCTTCAGTGATGTGCGAGAAACCACCAGCTATGACAGCTGATCAAGCAAGAAAGATGGCAGAGACAGCCGATAAAAACGGGCAGATTTTGGCTTATGGATTCCAGCATCGTTTTTCTGACGAAGCAACAATGATCAAGAATTATCTTGATGTTCTCGGGGATATTTATTACGTAGAAGCGAATGCGCTTCGTCGGTCTGGTGTTCCAGGCTGGGGAACGTTTATCGACAAAGAACTTCAAGGAGGCGGGCCTTTGATCGATTATGGCATTCACATGCTTGATACAGCGATGTATATTACTGGATTTCCTAAAGTAAAAAACGTTCGGGCGTACAGCTTCCAAAAAATTGGTACGAAAAAAAATTCAGGGAAATTCGGGAAATGGGATCCAAGCAAATTCACAGTAGAAGATGCAATTTTTGGCACACTGGAATTAGAAAACGGCAAGATCATCCAACTGAATACTTCGTTTGCTTTGAATATTAGAGAAGACAAACTGAATGTGGCTTTTTGTGGCGATCAGGCAGGTGCTAATCTGTATCCAGGCGAACTATTCGAAGATGTAGATGGAAAGCTGGTTTCCTTACAAAAGACCACGCCAGTTAATGACCCACATGAACTAAGTATGGCTCATTTTGTGAATCGGGCGCTCGGTGACCAGACTCAGATGATTGCAGATGGCTGGCAAGGATATGTCATCCAGAATCTGGTGGAAAATTTATATCGTTCGGCAGAAACAGGAGAAGTTATTACCTTATGAAAGTAGAAGAAAAACAATTTGATTTAGAGTATATCAATAAGTATGCGAGTCAGATGACCATTGGGAATGGATTTTTTGGTATTAGAGGAAGCCAGGAGGAAGACTATCGGAATCAAGTAAGGGGAATGTTTGCAGCTGGTGTATATAACCGACCTTTAGGAGCAGAATCAGCCGAGTTAGTGAATCTTCCAGATGTCATCAGATGGGAAATAAAAATCGACGGTGAACATTTTTCTCTTGAGACGATGAAAGTTCTTGCATATGAGCGGGCACTAGATTTAGAAATGGGAGAGCTTAAACGCTATGCGCTCATTGAAACTGCTCAAGGAAAAAAAGTGGAAGTCATTACTTGTCGTGTTGCTGATCAAAATAATCTCCATCAGGCAGCCCTGAAAGTGGTCATCAAGCCGTTGACCGAAGACTGCCAAGTAGATGTGAAAACGGGTATCGATGGACAGCAAACCAATTTTGGTACACAGCAGTTGGTTGAAAAAGAACTGCGAGTATTTGGTGACGATTTGATCAGTGCATCCTACCAGACAACAGAAAGCAAAATTGATATTGGGATTGCAGCTAAATTCAATAAAGCAGGTGTATTCCAAGCAAAAAATCGCCGGATCACCGCTTCCTTTTCAGAAAAGATCAGAAAAAATACGTCCTTTACGCTGGAGAAGATCATCGTGCTCTCTACCTCTCTTCAGCAAACAGACCCGTTTAAGAAAAGTATTGCCCAAGCCCAGAAAAGCGTTAGTTATACAGAAATTTTAGAGCAGTCGATGTCTTATTGGACAGATTTTTGGCATCAGCATCGGATAACGATCCAAGGCGATTCTTCTTTCGATCAGTTAGCGATGGACTTCGCTGCTTACCATTTACAGATTATGACTCCCCGCAATGATCCAAGTGTTAGTGTAGGGGCGAAGGGACTAACTGGCGAAGGTTATAAAGGGCATGTTTTCTGGGATACGGAAATTTTTATCCTGCCTTTCTTTTTATATCAGTTTCCTGAAGTAGCAAAGAATTTGCTGCTGTACCGTTATGATCGATTAGAAGGCGCTCGGCAAAAAGCAAGAGATTATCACTATCAAGGTGCACTTTTCCCATGGGAAAGCGCACACACTGGTCAGGAAGAGACACCCAAATTTGCTGCATTGAATATCAAAACCGGAACAAGACAAGAAGTTGCTTCAGCTGCCGCAGAACACCATATCAGTGCAGACCTTGCTTATGCCGTTCAAGAGTATGTCCAAGCAACAGAGGATCAATCGTTTTTAGAAACAAAGGGAAAAACGCTCATTCATGAAACAGCAACTTTTTGGCTGAGCAGAGCTGTAAAAGTCGATGATCATTTAGAGATACACAGAGTCATTGGTCCAGATGAATACACAGAATATATCGACAATAATGCATATACGAACTATCTGGCGCATTATAATGTGGCCTTAGCTGTTAAATATCAAGCTGGCGATCCGCTTTTTTTGAAAGAATGTCAAAATTTTTTAGATAAGTTATATTTGCCAGTGCCTAACAAAGAACAGCTGATTCCGCAAGATGACACGTATCTCAGTAAGCCAGTTATTGATTTGACCACTTACAAAGAACGTCCTGGCAGCCAGTCTATTTTACTTGATTATGCCCGTAGCGAAGTAAATGAGCTCCAAGTCAGCAAGCAAGCAGATCTTGTCATGCTGTTATACTTATTACCTGAGTATTTTTCTCAACCAATCGTTTCTAAGAATTTGCATTACTATGAAAACAAAACGATCCACGACTCATCGTTGAGTAAAGCGATTCACGCCATAGAGGCTTGCCGTATCCAAGAAATGGAATGGGCGTATCATTTATTCCAAGAAGCGTGCCTGATTGATTTAGGACCAGATCCGCATTCATCAGATGACGGAATTCATGCTGCTTCATTAGGAGCACTATGGCTAGCAGTTATATTTGGTTTTTCAGGTATTACAGTAACGAATGGAACTCTTTCTATTTCTCCAAGACTTCCTTCAGCATGGGAAAAAATTTCTTTTCCTTTTATTTGGAAAAATCACAGGTTGCTATTTGTTTTGACAAAAAAACAAATAGTAATAAAAAAAGAGACGAAAGAAACATTACCTATTTTTGTCAATGAAGACCAATACCAGCTGGAAAAAGAACTGATCTTGGAACGGAGGGAAAAATAATGCGTATTCTGATTGCGCCAGATTCTTTCAAAGAAAGTCTGACAGCCGTAGAGGCAGCACAAGCCATTCAATCAGGTTTTCAAGAAGTTTTTGTTCAGGCTGAATATGATCTGCTACCTATAGGCGATGGAGGAGAAGGTACGGTTTCATCATTAGCAGACAGTTTAAGGTTGAAGCGGCAAACAGCAGTCGTTACTAATTCATTTGGCAAAAACAAAGAAATCCAGTACGCTTCAGACGGTCAAACTGCGATTTTTGAAATGGCAGAAATCGTCGGACTGAAAGATGTCCCACTAAACCAACGACAGCCACTTAGGTTATCCACGCGAGGAGTAGGAGAACTGATACGACAATTGTTGCAACAAGGTGTTCGACACATCATCATCGGCGTTGGCGGAAGTAGTACCAACGATGGCGGCATCGGCATGGCAGAAGGTCTAGGTTATGCTTTTTACGATCAAGATAATCAAAAAGTAGAAGCACTGGGAGAAAATCTAGGTAAAATTGCTACAGTTGATAAAACGAACGTGCCTATTGAGCTGATTAAAGCCAAAATCACTGTCATTACTGATGTTACTAATCTTTTATGCGGAAAAGAAGGCGCTTCTTTTGTTTTCGGACCACAAAAAGGCTTGAAAGAAAATGAATTAGCAGTGGCTGACCAAGCCATGCATGATTTTTATATGAGATTTGCCCCTCAAGTAATCGAGGCATCGGGCAGTGGTGCTGGTGGTGGAATGGGTGCAGGACTGTTAGCATTTGCTTCAGGGAAAATAGTCTCTGGCATCGACTACGTATTGGATTTACTGGAGTTCGATAAACGGGTACAGCAAGCAGACCTCGTAATCGTAGGCGAAGGACGTCTAGATGGACAAAGTCTAAAAGGAAAAGCGCCAGTTGGGATTGCTAGAAGAGTACCAGAGGGCGTTCCTGTGATAGCTATTTGCGGAAGTGTTGGTAAAGGAAGCGAAAAAGCAGCAGATGTTGGCATTTCGGCCGTTTTTCCGATCCTTCCTGCAGCTGTGCCTTTACAAGAAGCTTTGCAGCAAGCCACTGATAATCTTCATCGCACAGCTAAAAACATCGCATCTTTACTTCAAGTCGTTCATTTTCAAGGAGGTAATCGATGAAAATCAAAGCAGCACTATTCGATTTAGATGGCGTTCTTGTAGACACAGCTCGTTATCATTACGAAGCGTGGCTGGTTTTAGCTAACCAGCTGTCCATTCCATTCACTGAGAAAGAAAACGAGCAACTGAAAGGAATATCTAGAACCGAGTCACTAGAGCGATTGCTGTCATTTGGAAAAATGGAACAGAAATTCTCAGAAAAAGAGAAATCAGCCTTTGCTGAGCAAAAAAACAATCTATATCTTCAAGCGATTCAAAAAATGGATGAAACATCCGTTTTGCCTGGTGCAATAGCTGTTCTGGAGTACTTGAAAAACACAAACATCAAGATCGGATTGGGATCAGCAAGCAAAAATGCATGCCTTATTTTAGAAAAAACGAATTTGACAAGTTATTTTGATGTCCTTATTGACGGTACGCAAGTATCAAAAGCAAAACCTGATCCAGAAGTTTTTCTCAAAGGAGCACAGCAATTGAATGTACCGCCAAATGCATGCTTGGTCATTGAAGATTCAGAAGCTGGTTGTCAAGCAGCTTTGGCTGGTAACATGCATGTATTGGGAATAGGTGAAAACATAAATCTTCCTTCTGCTGAATATGTGATTCCTGATTTAACCGTTTTTGATCAAGTACGTTCGTTTTGGCATTTATCAGAAGCCGTATCACGTATATAATAGTTTCCGTTTTTTCTGTCACAAGCAAAACGTTATCCTCCTTTTGGAAATCAAGGTATGATGATAAAAAAGGGGGATTTTATATGACAAAAAAAGCAGTTTTCGCAGGCGGATGCTTTTGGTGTATGGTCAAACCATTTGAAGAGCAGCCAGGGATCATTTCTGTGACATCCGGTTATACTGGCGGGCATGTACCAAATCCAACTTATGAACAAGTAACAACAGGCACAACAGGGCATACAGAAGCAGTAGAGATCGAATATGATCCAGAAGTTATTTCTTATGATCAGTTGGTGGAAATCTATTGGCAGCAAACCGATCCGACTGACGCATTAGGACAGTTCGCTGATCGCGGTGATTCTTATCGTCCAGTGATCTACTATAATGATGAAGAAGAACGAAACATTGCAGAGCGTTCAAAACAAGCATTGCAAGACAGCGGGCGATTTGATAAGCCAATCGTGACAAAAATCGAACCAAGAAGCGAATTTTATCCTGCAGAAGATTACCATCAGGATTATTACAAGAAAAACAAGCTCCATTACAATCTTTATCGAGAAGGTTCTGGACGTGCCGGTTTCATTCGACGACATTGGGGCGTCAAGAAATAAGAAGCCGAAAAAGCTACTTCTGGAACACCGTATATCAGAGGTTGTAAAACCAGCATTTTGAGCTAATACTGAGGGTCAGCTGATTGAACACCATTTAGTGGAGAGGTTGTGAACCTGTCGCCTAGCTCCAAGTCACAAGGATTTGGTAAGAGAACACTATATATCAGAGGTTGTGACAAGTCATTTGTCACAACCTTTTTTCAATACCTAAGATGAAGGACAATCAGCAACGCACTGCTCAAAAAAGGAATGAAAGGCAGTTTTTCCATCTTTTTTTTATGACAGATAAAGTAAACAGAAAAAACGGATATTCCAAACAGACTAGCAAGAAACAAGATCTGAAGCAACTCTTCCAGAGACAAGCCACCACTCCAAGAAAGCATCAACAGAGTATCACCAGCTCCGAGATAGGATTGACCATAGCGAAGGCACACACCGCCTACGATAAACGTTAACAGCACACTTTGCCATTGGAAGACGCCGGCCTGCAACCAAAAAATCCATAAAATTGACCAAGAACAGAATAGCGTGTGAGAATGGACCATGAAGTAAAATAAATCCATCAACGAAAATAGCAAAGCCGAAAGCACCCATATGAACGTCGAATAATTTCTTGCAGAAGAAAAAGTAAAGAACCAGACAAAAAGACCACCACATAAGGCTTCTGCCAACAAATAGTAGAAGGGCAATCGACACCGGCAATAGCGGCAGCGAAATCGTTGGACGATGATCGAGAGAATCGGAATCAATTCATACCAAGAAAGCGAACGACAGCATTTGACACAATGAGATCTAGGATAAATAATAGAGTAACCTAACGGAATCCGCTGGGCGGTTAAACATAAAAATGATCCGATACAGCAACCAATGATAAAATAAAGTAACACGCCATCTCCCCCTTTTCAAAACCAAGATACGCAAGCTTAAACTAAATTTTTGTACATACATAAAATTTGAGGTGAAAAAATGAACGTTTCAATCGGATTAGATATCGGAACCACACAAACCAAAGCAGTTGCTTTCACAGATGAAGCCCAAGAAGCAGCATCCGCTTATTTTCGCTACCCTTTGATCCAAGAAACACAAGGGATGGCAGAACAAGATCAGGAATTGATCTTTCAAGGTGTCTGCACCGTTATAAAAGAAGTAATTAAACAGTTGCCTTCAGACACAATCATTCAATTTGTCTCCTTCTCCTCTGCGATGCATGGCCTGATATTGTTGGATGAAGAGAAAACACCGTTATCTCGAATGATCACTTGGGCAGATAACCGAGCAGCGGACGAAGCAGAAAAACTGAAATATACCGTGCTTGGCAAAGAATTTTATCGGCAGACTGGGACGCCGATTCATCCAATGACACCATTGAACAAAATCAAGTGGCTGCAAAACAGCCAACCTGAATTATTCAAAAAAACTGCTTATTTTGTCGGTATCAAAGACTATATCTTTTATAGATTGTTTGGCGAACTGATCAGCGACTACGGAACAGCTTCAGGAACTGGATATTTTGATATCCATGAATTCCAATGGGCAGAAGAAGTGCTTGACTACTTGAACATTCGAATAGAGCAATTGCCGCAAGTCTTTCCTTCCACCTATCAAGTAACAGGTCTACCATCAAAAACAGCAGCAGAACTAGGTTTGCCAAATGATATATCATTTGTTTTGGGAGGGGCAGACGGGCCGCTTTCTAATCTAGGGTTAGGTGCTTTTGGTGATACGATCGCCGCTTTGACCGTAGGAACGAGCGGAGCACTTCGTTTTATTACTACTCAGCCTCAGTTCCATCCAGAAATGGAGACGTTTTGTTATGTTCTGGATCAGAAACATTGGGTAGTGGGAGGAGCGACTAGCAATGGTGCTGGCATCTTTGATTGGGCAGGGCATACATTTTTACAGGAAGTCGTTCAATCTGCTAAAGAAAAAGGAGAAAATCCATATGATGCACTGCTTTCGGCTATCGCTTTTGTGCCAGCGGGTGCCAATGGTCTGATTTTTCATCCCTATTTACTTGGTGAGCGAGCACCGCTTTGGGACGCAGATGCGTTTGGCAGTTTTATCGGTTTACAGCGGCAACATACAGAAAAAGAAATGATGAAGGCGATTCTAGAAGGGATCT
>NZ_BEHC01000035.1:0-111444 GCF_003112495.1 Enterococcus sp. H57 | reverse complement strand
GTCTCAATCTTTATCGGATTTTAAAAGGAGTTTGCCAGGAAAATCAGCTCACAGAGATCCGTGCTACAGGCGGGTTTGCTCAATCTCCGATTTTTCGTCAGATGATGGCTGATGTACTGGGTTACCCGCTTGTTTTCCCTACTGTCACAGAAGCATCCGCATTAGGAGCTGTGATTTTAGGCTGGCGAAGCATCGGAAAGATCCAAAGTATCAGTGAAGCACAGGAATTGATAGAATTGAAAGAGCAAGTTGGAGTACAAGAAACTGATCATAAAAAATATCAGAAAATCTATCCATTATTTGTTTCGACACAAAAGTATTTAGCACAGACTTATCAGCAATTTGCTCAACTGCGAGAAGAATTAGCTGATTCTGAAAAATGATTGGCTTTACGGATAAAAAAGCGAACTGAAAATCGTTCTCAGGTAAATGATTTTGTTGTACTTTTCATTGAAAGTCTACTATTATTTTAAGTGTAAGAAAATGTTAGGAGGCAAGAAAGATGAAATTCCAACAAACCAAAGAAGTATTAAATCAATTAGTTGCAGATCTAAGCCAAATGTCTGTTGTTGTTCACCAAACACATTGGTACATGAGAGGACCAGGTTTCCTTACATTGCACCCAATGATGGATGAGTTCATGGATGATTTGAACGCTCAGTTAGATGAAGTATCCGAACGCTTGATCACATTAGACGGTTCACCTTATTCTACATTGCGTGAATTTGCAGATAACACAAAAATCCCTGATGAAATTGGCCGCTGGGATCGTACTATTCCAGAACGTTTGGAAACACTTGTTGCAGGCTATCGTTATCTAGCAGATCTTTACCAAAAAGGAATCGAAGTTTCTGGAGAAGAAGGCGACGATCCAACACAAGATATCTTTATCGAATTCAAAACAGCCACAGAAAAACGTATCTGGATGATCCAAGCTCATTTGGGCAAAGCGCCAGAGATCGACGCGTAAAAACTGTTGTTGAACTTGACCGAAAAAGAGGTTGTGAAATCAGCGTTTTGACCTGAGTATTAGAGAAACAAACGTCAAAATAGTTCCTCATATTTTGCCGTTTTTTGAGCTAATACCGAGGGTCAGCTGATTGAACACCGTTTACCAAGAGGTCGTAAGCCTGCCGTTCAGCTCCGAGTCACAAGAAACAATTTCAAAAAACAGCTTCTTATGTTTTATGGATATTGTGACTTGTGACCGAAGAGTTGGCAGGAGAACACCGTTTATTCAAAATAAGGGGTTGTGACAAGACTTTTGTCACAGCCTCTTTTTGTTTTTTATTTTGACAGGAAACGACCCTTTTATATAAAAGAAAGAAAAAGAAGTAAAGTTTCATATAAATTTTTCAATCAAACAGAAAAACGTTGACATTGACTAGATTAGCGGGTAATATGTTAAATGGTATTGTTTGCCCCACAAAGAGCCCCGGAAACTCGAAGTGTATGTCAAACATCAGAACTTAAATTGGAGGAAAATAACGTGCGTACAACATATATGGCCAAACCAGGCGAAGTAGAACGTAAATGGTATGTAGTAGACGCAACTGATGTTCCATTGGGACGTCTTTCAACAGTTGTTGCATCTGTACTACGTGGTAAAAATAAACCAACTTTCACACCTCATTTGGATACTGGCGATTTCGTCATCGTCATCAATGCAGACAAAGTGAAATTAACAGGTAAAAAAGCGACTGACAAAATTTATTACCGTCACAGCAACTACCCAGGAGGATTGAAATCAATCACTGCTGGCGAATTGCGTGCTAAAAATTCTCGTCGTTTGATCGAAACTTCTGTAAAAGGTATGCTTCCTAAAAACACTTTAGGCCGCAAACAATTTACAAAATTGAACGTATACGGTGGAGCAGAACATCCACATGCAGCACAACAACCAGAAGTTTTAGACATCACAAACTTAATCTAATAGGAGGGAATTTCATTGGCACAAGTTCAATATATCGGCACAGGCCGTCGTAAAAACGCAGTTGCTCGCGTACGTCTAGTACCAGGAACTGGCAAAATTACTGTAAATAAAAAAGATGTTGAAGAATACATTCCACATGCTGACTTGCGTGAAGTAATCAATCAACCTTTCGCTGTTACTGAAACAAAAGGCGCATATGACGTATTTGTTAACGTAAACGGCGGAGGATACGCTGGACAATCAGGAGCTATCCGTCATGGTATCGCTCGTGCATTGCTAGAAGTTGATCCTGACTTCCGTTTAGCGCTTAAACGTGCTGGCTTGCTTACACGTGACGCACGTATGGTCGAACGTAAAAAACCAGGTCTTAAGAAAGCTCGTAAAGCTTCACAGTTCTCAAAACGTTAATTGCGATTATCGTTCGAGTTCACGAGTTACGAGAATCGTACTGGGCGAAGCAATGCTGAGCGCAGTTACCTTAATCCTAACTTTTCTGGCACTTTCCACAATTTGGAAAGTGCCTTTTTTGTGTTTTTAGCTATGTTAATAGGTAGGATTCTTGGTCTATAATATCATTCGATCTATAAACAAACGGGAAAAAGATAAAGTATCATCAAACAATATTATTTATCCGCTTCTGAGGTTGTGACAGAAGTGGTCAGCTTCAAGAAATAAGAAGGAATTTACAAAAATTGCTTCTCATGTTTGATAAATATTGTGACTTGTGACCGAGGAGTTGGCAGGAGAACACCGTTTATTCGGAAGAAGGGATTGTGAAAAGTCTTTTGTCATAACCTCTTATTTGGTAGCTAATTGTAAATCCCAAACGGCATGTATTATTTTTCATAAGTCCGTTTTTAAGGATTAATGTTTTCTTTTGCTTTTTATATGGTCTGGCTTCAGCGAGAAGTTCCAACGCATATACAAGGACGTCTGATGTCAACGATAACAACGATTACCATGGTGGCCAGTCCACTTGGATTAGCACTGTTTGGTGCGCTCTTTGATTGGAAGACAACGCAACCACGTCTGCGAGACAGTCTAATTTTTCTGGGAGGGAGTCTTGCTATAGTTATCCTTATAACCGGTCTGGTAAAATTACTCAAGCTTGATCTGAAAGAAGCAAAAATTTTCAGTGAAGAGGAATACAGAGAAACGACTTTGGTCGAAAAGAAAGAATCAGGAAACTGATACAAGCGTATAACAAACTGCCTGATAATAGGAAAGACACGTATTGTCCGATTGTTTTTTTTGACATTCAATTGGAAAATTTACACTTTCTTTATACATTTCTGGCTGCTTTCTTTATACCCGTCAACTATACTTCACTTATCAATAAGAAAGAAGGATAAGTATGGATTTTGGAAATGAAACGGTCTTGAAAGCAACTGGTATAACCAAAAAATACGGTGCTGCCAAAGCATTAGATAAAGTATCAATCGAAATCAAACGTGGAATGATCTATGGATTGATTGGGGAAAATGGAGCGGGTAAGTCTACCTTTATGAGAACTATTATGGGTTTGATCTCGATTGATGAAGGTTCGATCGAATTATTTGGAACGACGGATTTGCAGGCAGCAAGACGACGTATGGGTCAATCGATTGAAACCCCTGCTCTTTATCCAGAATTAACTGCAAGAGATAACCTACGTATCCAAGCAGCGAACGGCGGTGTGTCGGATAGAGAAATCGAAGACCTGCTGAAAATGATGCGATTGGAAAATACAGGGAAAAAGAAAGCAAAGAATTTCTCTTTAGGTATGCGCCAGCGTTTAGCTATTGCAAATGCACTGATCACGAATCCAGAATTTTTGATTTTGGATGAACCGACGAATGGGATGGATCCAGCAGGGATGGCAGAAATGCGAGAAATCATCCAACGTTTGGTAAAAGAACGGGGCATCACCGTCTTGCTTTCTAGCCACTTGCTAGATGAATTGTCACAGATCGCCACTCACTATGGTATTTTGCATGAAGGACACTTGATCAAAGAATTATCGAAAGAAGAATTGGCACAAGAATCTCGTCAATTTATAAAAATTGACACTTCGGCGACGGAACAAGCAGTAACGGTTCTCGACTCTCTTGGTTATAGGGATTATTTTGTCCAATCTAGCCGTGTTATCCAGCTTTTTGAAGGAATTGACCAAGTAGCAGCCATCAATCAAGCATTGGTAGAGGCAAAAGTTCCTGTGGATGGTATCCACCTAGTTGGGCAAAAACTGGAAGATTATTTCTTACAATTAACTGGAGGCAATCCACATGTTTAATCTATTAACTGCTGAAAAAATAAAAGTATGGAAGAGCCGTAAAATGTGGGTCTCACTAGGACTGATGGTCGTACTTCCGCTTTTTTATTCTTGGAACGAATGGTATATGCATACAAAATACGGCAATGAATTAAACCAAGCAACGGATACAGTCATCAACGGTGCAACAGGGATTTTAATGGTGGAAAAAATGGCTGCATGGATTCTTCTGGCTTTCGCAGCATTTGCGTGCTTTTATATTGGGGAAGAATTTCAAAACGGTACGATTCGCAATACGTTATCTTTAGGACGGAATCGAATGACTTATTATGTGTCGAAACTTCTCGTTACGCTTTTGATCACAACACTTGGCGTGGTTTTGATCACGGGACTAGCCATGCTTGCTTACACACTTGCTTTCGGATTTGGTGAAGTTGAGGGAATCAAAAACTATGGAAATTATGTTCTAAAAGTATTTCCTGTATTGCTTCTGCTGACATTAGGGACATTATCTGTTCCAGTGGCTTTGACATTCATCACTAGAAGTACCAGTGTCAGTTTGCTTCTTTCTTTTCTTTATATCATGGGAACGGCCTTCGTTCCCGGTGTTTTCGCAAAAATCAAAGGCTTGGAATTTCTAACGGAGTGGTTTACGGAAACGTGGCTCATGTATACGGACTTTGCGCAACAAGCAACTTATTCGCAAGCACCGAAAATGATTCTGGTCAGTCTAGTAACAATCGTGGTATCATCAGCTCTAGGAATGTTTATTTTCCAAAAATCTGACATTAAGTAGGTGGTCCTGCTGGAAACTATTTTGATTATCGAAGATGATGAAGCTGTTCATTCCTTACTGGAGGAGGTTCTTGAACAGAGATACAAACTTCTTGATGCTTATTCAGGTACGGAAGGAAAATTATTGTTAAGCACATATCCTGTCGATTTGATCCTTCTAGATCTCATGCTTCCAGGGCTTTCAGGTGAAGCATTGTTAGCAGAAATCCGACAGACATCGAATGTTCCGATCATCGTTCTTTCAGCAAAAAGCGATCAAAGAGATAAAGTTTCCTTGTTGGCAGCAGGAGCGGATGACTATGTGACGAAACCATTTGATATCGAAGAACTGTTGTTACGAATCGGCATCCAACTTCGTCGTCAGACTTCTGTCCAAGTAAAAGATCTGTCGCAATGCATCTATTACAAGGAAATCTTACTGGACAAAGAGTCAAGGGATGTAAATGTGAATGGTGTGACTGTCCATTTGACAGGAAGAGAATTCGATCTGCTGAAGCTTTTTTTAGAACATCCGAAAAAAGTATTTTCGCGAGCAAATCTTTATGAAACAGTTTGGCAAGAACCATATTTTGATAGTGAGAAAACAGTGAATATGCATATTTCCAATCTTCGAGGGAAGCTAGCAAAGGCACGTGCTGTGTATATTCATACGGTGTGGGGAGTGGGGTTTAGATTTGATTAAGTGGCTGTTGCTTCTCGTTGTTATCTTTATGGGAAGTTTTATTTTCTTCCTGCAAAGGGAAATCAAGCGATTAACTAAGAAAATCGCCACTCTTTCTGAACGACAAGAATATGGTGGTCGTCTCTCAGTCGAATTTCGAGAAAAGAATCTAATGGACCTAGTAGATGCACTGAATAGATGGGTGGATGAAAATGAACAAAAAGGACAAGTATTTCAAGAAATGGAAGAAAACATCAGACTATCGATTGTCGGCCTTTCTCATGATCTCAGAACTCCTTTGACTGCTATTAACGGTTATGTACAATTACTGGAACAGGTAGAGGATACGAAGAAACGGGAGAAGTATTTAACGATCATCAAACAATCTGTTGCAAGATTACTCAGTATGACGGATCAGTTTTATGATCTTGCTCGAATAGAGACGAAGCAAAAAGAAATGGATCTCCATACGCTTTCTTTTTCTAAAGAGGTGGAAGAAGTATTTTTCTCTTTTTATGAACAATTTTCTGAGAAAAATATCGAGGTAGCGTTCGCTGAACACTCGATAAATACAACTGTATTAGCAGATCCGCTCATGTTGCTGCGAGTGCTGCAAAATATCATACAGAATTTATTGCGTTATGCAGATGGACAAGCAAAGGTGACATTTTCAAAAGAGGATCCATTCATTCGATTAACAGTGGCCAATCCTATCAAACCAGGAACGCAAACCTCTGTTGAAAAAGTCTTCCAGCGTTTTTATACCGAAAATACCAGCCGCACAAATACGGAATCTAGCGGAATCGGGCTTTACCTGTCAAAAAAATTGGTGGAAGGAATGGGAGGAGAGATGACCGCTAGATTAGACGGGGGCATCTTCTCCATCTCCGTCAAGTTGCGGAGGGTTTAATTGGCTCTAATTTACCTGAAGTGAATGACAAAAAAATTGTATCTCGTTTTAAAGACATCTTCTTTTTTGGAAGGTGTTTTTATTTTGGTGTGATTGATACGAATTAGGTAACGAAGATAGTTATTTTTGTACCCCCTTTTCAAATAGCGCAACAGTGCTATACTAAAACTAACAAATCAAGGAACGGAGAGGGATATGGGCCAAAGAGAATTTATCGTTTTAATTATTATTGCAGTTGTTATTTTATTAGTTGTTTTAGACATTTTTTCACGTTTGAAAGTAAAGGAAACAGTTCGTAGTAATTGGGGAAAAATTCCTTATCAACCGAGATTTGATAAAGAAGAAAGTTTGAAGGATGCGTGGCTCACGGAGAAAAAATTCCGTTCATGGGATAGTGAAATCGACGATCTTACTTGGTATGACTTGGATATGTTCGAAGTATTTGAAGGGATCAACAGTACCTATTCTAGTGTAGGTTCAGAAGCGTTGTATCAGCGTTTACGTAGCTTTGATTTTGGAGAAGATTATCAGTTAGAAAAACTAATTGCTTTTTATCAGGAAAATCCTCAACTGAGAGAAAGAATCCAATATCAATTCGCTCGTTTAGGAAAAAAAGATCATAATTTTGCAAAACAATATCTAGCGGATGGAAAAAGTAAAAAGATTGGACGCGTAGGTTTATTTATTTTTCTTGGCTTGCTTCCGCTGGTGGGTGTAGGTTTGCTTCTTTTAGGGCAAGTACTAGGAATCTATCTAGCAATCGGTGGCTTAGTATTCAATACGGTCTATTATCTAGTGAAGAAACAAACACTAGAAACAGAGCTGAATAGCATGAGTTATTTGGTTTCAACGATTTCAGCCGCCAATCAGTTAGCAAAAATGACGACACCACTTCAAAAAGAGCTGAAACAGCAAACTAAACCATTAAGAGACATCCCTAAATTAGGTTTTTCATTTCGTATGAAGAGCGGGAGTGAAGCAGAATTGATTTTTGAATATGTCAACATCATGTTCATGCTGCCATTTATCTCCTATCATTTCGTTCTCACTAAATTAGAGAAGCATTCAACTGAAGCCATCAAGCTGTGGGAATTGCTGGGAGAATTGGAAGTTGCAGCAGCCGTTTTGAATTATCGCACCTATATGCCGATCACTTGCCGACCAGAGTTTACTGAGGGCGGTGTGACAGCGAAAGATATCTATCATCCATTGTTAAAAGAAGCGGTAGTGAATCCAGTCAACTGGCAGAAGAATACATTAGTCACGGGTTCCAATGCATCAGGAAAATCTACGTATGTCAAAAGTATAGCCATCAGCTGTATTCTAGCACAGACGATCCAAACAGCGATTGCAGAACAGTTTACCCTGCAACCTGGACATGTGTTGACTTCCATGGCAATCGAAGATGATTTATTTGAAGGCGACAGTTATTTTGTTTCAGAAATCAAATCGATCAAACGTTTGCTGGACCAAGTGGCTTCCAAAGAACGCTGCTACTGCTTCGTAGATGAGATTTTAAAAGGAACAAATACGATCGAACGGATTGCTTCTTCCGCTTCAGTCGTTCGGTGGCTTGCGGAGTATCCATCTTTAGCATTTGTCGCCACACATGATATCGAATTGACAGAGATTTTAAAGAATTATTGTGAGAATGTCCACTTTGAAGAACAAGTAACAGAAGGAAAAGGAATCAGTTTTGATTTCAAATTAAAAGAAGGACCTTCAAGGACCCGAAATGCGATTGCCTTGCTGAAAGTTTTGAATTATCCTAAATCCATAGTTGAACAGGCCCAAAAAGAAAGTTTGTTGTTCGATGAACAGCGGCAGTGGTATCCGTTTGATTAACTTTCTCAAACGAAGCATGATGCGTGGGTCCAAAAAGACGATTATCAAAAGAAGTACATTGATGCCAAAAAAGTGGCAGAATTCAATGGGAACGAGTCTGCTGTCCAGATGATCTTGGAAGATTTAGCAAAAGACGATACAAAATAAACCACGCTGTCTTCCTTCTAGCAGCTTTTATCGAAAAAACTTAGCATCAGCGACGAGACGCACGTTCCATGGCAAAGTTCTCCGTAAAACAAACAGCGAAAACAGAAATTGAAAATAACTATGTCCATTTTATTTATTTCGGTTAAAATAAAAGAAAAAAGCTTTCGATAAAAGGACGGAGGAAAGCTTAACATGAATAAAAAAGACAAGAACCTCAGTTATAAGGATCTTCTATATGTCATCGTAGTAGTTGCTGTCGGTACTTTTATGATTTTAAAAGTGCCAGAGTTGTTTAGATAGTTATTCTATCGAAGATGATCATGAACTAGAAAACACATCTCCTCTTTGTGAGCAGGTGTGTTTTTGTGTGGAAGCCAAGTTGTTTTTTCATCTGCTGTATTCCATGATACAATTAAGAATCATGTCTATAAGGAGATAGGAAATAAATGGCAAATGCGCTTGAAATAAATAATTTGAAAAAGATCTATGGAAGTGGGGTCGAAGCATTGCGGGGAATCGATCTTTCGGTGAAAGAAGGAGATTTCTATGCGCTATTAGGGCCAAATGGAGCTGGAAAGTCTACAACGATCGGGATCATTACTTCTTTAGTCAATAAAACATCTGGAAAAGTGAATGTCTTCGGTTATGATCTGGACAAGGATCTAGTCCGAGCAAAGCAACAGATTGGATTAGTCCCGCAAGAGTTCAATTTTAACCCTTTTGAAACGGTCCAGCAAATCGTCGTGAATCAAGCCGGTTACTACGGTGTATCTCGCAAAGAAGCGATGAAACGCAGTGAAAAATATTTGAAGCAGTCCAATCTTTGGGAAAAGAGAAATGTCCGTGCACGTATGCTTTCCGGGGGAATGAAGCGAAGACTGATGATTGCTAGAGCACTGATGCATGAACCACGTTTGCTGATCTTAGATGAACCAACAGCAGGAGTTGACATCGAGTTGAGACGCGAGATGTGGGAGTTTCTACGAGAATTGAACGAAAATGGTACAACGATCATTTTGACGACGCATTATCTAGAAGAAGCTGAAATGCTTTGTCGCAACATCGGAATCATCCAATCGGGTGAACTGATCGAGAATACAAGTATGAAAGAGCTTCTGTCAAAACTGCAATTTGAAACATTTATCTTTGATTTAGCGCCATATGATACCAAACCTGTGATTGAAGGATATGCTTGTACATTTGAAGATGAGCAGACAATCGCTGTCGAAGTTGAACGAAATCAAGGGGTGAACGGAATCTTCGATCAGCTGACAAGACAAGGAATCAAAGTTCTTTCTATGAGGAATAAGTCGAATCGTTTAGAAGAACTGTTCTTGAAAATCACAGAAGAAAATAATCATACGGAGGAGAAAAATGTTTAATCTTTATTTTACTGCATTAAAAAGTTTAGCTATCAAGGAAACGAACCGCTATTTGCGTATCTGGGTCCAAACACTGGTTCCGCCAGTGATCACGACATCCTTGTACTTTGTTATTTTTGGAAAAATGATCGGTGGTCGGATCGGTGACATGGGTGGTTTTTCATATATGGAATTCATCGTGCCTGGTTTGATTATGATGTCTGCTATCACTAGTTCGTATGCCAACGTTTCTTCGTCCTTCTTCTCTCAAAAATTTCAGAAAAATATCGAAGAAATCTTGGTAGCGCCTGTTCCTACGCATGTGATTATTTGGGGCTTTGTGATTGGCGGAGTGGGTCGTAGTATTCTCGTCGGCTCTCTCGTAACGATCATTTCCTTGTTCTTTGTACCACTTCATGTGTATTCATGGTTCATGGTCATCATTACATTATTGATGACGGCAATCTTGTTTTCGTTAGCAGGACTGCTCAACGGGATTTTTGCTCAGTCTTATGATGATGTATCGATCGTGCCTACATTTGTCTTGCAGCCGTTAACTTATCTAGGTGGCGTTTTCTATGCCATCTCTATGTTGCCGCCATTTTGGCAAGCTGTTTCGAAAGTCAATCCGATCGTTTATATGATCTCCGGTTTCCGTTACGGATTCCTTGGAACGATCGATGTGCCAGTAGCAACATCGATGATCGTACTTGTGTTATTCATCGTTGTTTTGTACGCCGTTACTTGGTATTTGATTAATAAAGGAAGAGGATTGAGAAGTTAGAAAAGAGGTTGTGAAATCAGCGTTTTGACCTGAGTATTAGAGAAACAAACGGAAAAATAGTTCCTCATATTTTGTTGTTTTTTGAGCGAATATCGAGGGTCAGCTGATTGAACACCGTTTAGTGGAGAGGTTGTGAAAAAGCTGTTCTGCATCAAGTAATAAGAACAGCCAAACAAAAATAGCTTCTCATATTTTTCGTTTGGTTAGGCTTATTACCGCAGATGCAAGCTTTTGAACACCGTTTAAGAAAGAGGTCGTAAGCCTGCCATTCAGCTCCGAGTCATAAGGAGCAATTTCAAAAAACAGCTTCTCATGTTTGATGAATATTTTGACTTGTGACCGAGGAGTTGGCAGGAGAACACCATTTATTCCGGAAAAGGGACTGTGAAGATTTTTGTCACAGTCCTCTTTTTGTTCAATCAGAAACATCTTTTAAGCTGTTCACTTTGCTTCTTTTTTTGTTTCCTAGTATAATGACAATGTTTTTGAGAAAGATTGCGACTTCACTGCTTGATAGAATGGAGAGTAACAAATAAATGACTACTAATTTTTGGAAAGAGCTGCCAAAGCCTTTTTTTGTTTTAGCACCAATGGAAGATGTAACAGATGTTGTATTTCGCCATGTCGTAAAGCATGCAGCAGCACCGGATGTCTTCTTTACTGAGTTTACAAACTCAGACAGTTTCTGTCATCCAGATGGAAAAGACAGTGTACGAGGAAGATTAACATTTACAGAAGATGAACAGCCGATGGTTGCCCATATTTGGGGAGACAAGCCAGAATTTTTTAGAGAAATGAGCATTGCTATGGCAGAAATGGGCTTCCAAGGAATCGATATCAACATGGGCTGCCCAGTCCCTAATGTAGCAGAACGTGGAAAAGGCAGTGGCTTGATCCTTCGTCCAGAAGTAGCGGCACAATTGATTGAAGCAGCTAAAGCTGGCGGTTTGCCTGTCAGCGTCAAGACGCGTATCGGCTATACGGAAATGTCTGAGATGGAAGAATGGATCAGTCACCTACTTCATCAAGATATAGCCAATCTTTCTGTCCATTTGCGTACGCGTAAAGAGATGAGTAAAGTAGATGCACATTGGGAAGTCATTCCTAAAATCATTGCTTTACGTGACCAAATCGCTCCACAAACACTAATCACGATCAATGGAGATATCCCCGATCGCCAGACAGGAGAAGAATTGGCCGAGAAATATGGCGTTGATGGCATCATGATTGGCCGAGGGATTTTCAAGAATCCTTATGCATTTGAAAAAGATCCGAGGGAACACACAGAAAAAGAACTGATCGGACTACTTCGTCTGCAACTAGATCTGCAAGATCATTATTCAGAAATCATCCCGCGTTCCATCACAGGACTACATCGTTTCTTTAAAATCTATATCAAAGGATTTCCAGGAGCAAATGACTTGCGAGTTCAGTTGATGAATACGAAATCTACTGATGAAGTACGAGAGATCTTAGACACCTTTGAAAAAGAACATCCAACGCTTTTCAGTGAACAATGATTTCTTGCTTGAACACCGTGAATTAGAGGTCGTGAAAAAGCTGTCCTGTATCAAGTAATAAGAACAGCCAAACAAAAATAGCTCTTCATATTTTGTCGTTTTTTGAGCTAATACCGAGGGTCAGTTGATTGAACACCGTTTATATCAGAGGTTGTGAGCCTGCCGTTTAACTCTGAGTCATAAGGAGCAATTTCAAAAAACAGCTTCTCATGTTTGATGAATATTTTGACTTGTGACCGAGGAGTTGGCAAGAGAACACCATTTACCAAGAGGTTGTGACAAAAGTCTTGTCGCAACCTCTTTTTTAACCAAAAAAGTGCAAATAGTTTACTTTAAGTAAGAGAATAATTATGATGAATAAAAAAGGTGGAACAAATAGCATACTATATATATTGAAATGAAAACTGTATGGATGCTCCAACTTGATGAAGCTAAGGAGGAATTCGTATGTCAGAAAAGGAATTAATGAAGGTAGTCGGTTTTTATGAAGGGTTGCCGATCGATGATCCAAAAAGCTTTATTGATGAAAAAGAACAGATACCTGTACCCAGTTCACGGGATCTTCTGGTAAAAGTCAACGCAGTATCTGTTAATCCTGTCGATACGAAACTTCGCCAAGATAACGGGATAAGAAATGCTTTACGTATCTTAGGGTTTGATGGAGTCGGGAAAGTTGTTGCTGTAGGTGATGAAGTGCAAAAATTTTCTGTCGGCGATCGCGTTTTTTACGCAGGTACAACGACAAGAGCAGGAAGCAATCAAGAATACCAACTGGTTGACGAACGTATTGCCGCTCTTGCACCAAAAAATCTTTCAGATGAAGAAGCCGCAGCGCTGCCATTGACTTCATTGACCGCTTATGAATTGTTATTTGAAAAATTTGGTCTGATTCCAGAAGAAAATGCCAACCGCGGGAAAAAAATCTTAGTGATCAACGGAGCTGGGGGCGTCGGTTCGATTTTGAATCAACTAGCACATTGGGCTGGTCTAGAAGTCTATGCGACTGCAAGTCCGAAGAATTTTGAATGGCTGAAAAAAACAGGTGTAGACTATCCAATCGATTATCATCAAGACTTAAGTAAAAGTTTTCGTGAATTGGGAATCGATCAAGTAGAGTATGTCGCTGTATTATTCGATATTACCCGCTACTTTGATCAAATCAAGCACCTTGTCCGACCATTTGGACATGTGGGAACGATCGTAGGGATCAAAGAGCCGTTAGATATAGGTGTTTGGAAAAACCAATCTATCAGCTTCGACTGGGAGTATATGTTCGCTAAAACAGACTATAACTATGAAATCGAAACGCAAGGAGAAGCTTTAGCGCACATTGCTGCTTTAGCAAACGAAGGGATTATCCGCAGTACATTGAGCAAGGTCTATTCAGATGGGATCAATGCGAAGAACTTGAAACAAGCAACCAAAGACGTAGAAACAGGACATATGTTAGGAAAAGTCGTTGTTAGTGGTCCGTTCAACGGATAAGCAGGAATACGCCGATTTTCTTCTTACTTATAAATAAAAAACAAGAGCGCAGGACAGTAATTTGCCATAAGCTCTTGTTTTTTTATTTATAATAAGCGAATCAACGAAAGGGAAAGAATTCCTGCCAAGACGATCACCAATAAGCTTTTTGAAAGAATAGCAGCTAAAAGTGTAGGAACTGAAGCCAAAGCATTTTCGAGATTGATCTGCGGCAGATGTCCGATATTTTGGGTAAATAGACTGCTGAACCATAAAGCAGACATAATGACGATCGGGACAAAACTTAAATACTCAAGCAACGGTTGCGGTAAATCGAATTTTTTCAGTAAGACAAATGGTAGGACCCTAGAAAGCCAAGTTGCTAAAGTACAACCTAAAATAGTCAGCAATGTAAACTCAAAAGAAGGCATGTTTGATCCACACCCCCAATCCGCACCCAATCAGTGTTACAACTACAATCACTAAGTTGCTTGGGATAAAAATCAGTCCGACATATACCAGAATCAAAGTGAGACCAATCAGGATCAACTGTAATCGTTTAGAGGTGTTTCTATCAGAAATGACTTGAAGATAAAGTAACCCGATAAACATAGCGACGATGGCGAAATCCAAACCAAACTTTTTCGGATCAGTAATAAAATTCCCTAAAAGTGAGCCAACAAGAGAAGAACCCACCCACGTCAAATAAGAAATCCAATTAGCTGTATTCATCCAACGAAAGTTTAACTTTTGTCCAGTATAGTTCAATTTATTCATTCCCAGTGCGAAACTTTCATCTGTCAGCAATGTGCCAATCAGCAGATTTTGAAGCAGCCGATTTTTCTTGAAATAAGGAGCAATCGTCATACTCATCAGAATCATTCGGGAATTGACTAGAAAGGTCGAGAGAACGATGGAGAGCAGTGGACTATGGCTAGCAAGCATGCTGACCGTGATAAATTGGGCAGAACCAGCATAGATCAGCAGGGACATCAACGTGACGACTAGTGGATGAAATCCGGCAGCTTTCCCAACGATACCAAATGCAAGTCCAATACCGATATAACCGAAAACAGTAGGTAACGTGTCTTTGATCGCAGTTTTTATATCTAACTTTTCATCCAATAACAAAACTCCTTTAGCACGACATGAATTTTCATAATTGTCGTTAAACTTGTGAATATTCTAAATTTTTAATGAGCATTTGTCAATGGTGGGATTGAAACGTAAAGAACTAGCGGGTCGCAGATTTACACGTATTGTTTCGGTGGGAGGAGGCGCGAAAAATCTTGCATGGCTACAAATCCAAGCAGATATTTTCGATGCAACGATCTATTGTTTAAGTGTGGAGGAAGGACCTGCATTAGGCGCAACAATGATTGCTGCACTAGGGTTAGGGTGGTTCGACACACCTGAAAGTTGTTGTCAGAATTTTATCCAATATACAGATGCAGTGGAACCTCTCTTACAAAATGTAGAAAAGTATCATAAAATCTATCAACAATGCCGGAAAATCTACCCAGCAACGAAGGAAATTTGTCATGACTTATAAAACAAAACGCGTACCTAATAGTCAAATGACTAATATTGGGTACGCGTTAAGTCTTCTTTACTTCATCCTTTGCATGATTCGTGTTTTTAAAGCAAGGTCTGCTGTATTTCTTGTGGATTTAGGATGGTTGTTATCGTTTACTTGCTATTTTTCATTGAAATCGTCTTTCTTTACCGTTTCTTTAGTTTTTTATCTATTTTTTTCTTTTGGTTAGAAAATTCTTTTTCCCGAAAGTCTTCTTTCAGGATTTTTATGGAGTAGCGTTTTGAATAAGAGGCGTCAGTATGATCGACTTGGCAGACGAACCAAGAGAACATTTGCCTTTTTTCTGCATGAGGTGCTTCTGCTAATAATTCTTTCCATAAATAATAACAGTCCTCTATCAGAAGAAGGGTTCGTTCATCCTCAGGCTCCCAATAGAATGTTTCGAGAGTAGCAATCACTTCATTGATCAATTCGAATGCGGGAAGATAGGCATTTTGCTGAATGAGCGATTCAACTGCTTCTTGGATGAACTTTCGCATCTCCATGATGAACTTCGCTGTTTTCCTGTTTTTGTTTTTCTTGATAATATGATCGTATTTATGGATGATAGTTGTTAATTTATCTGAATAATTTATTGCATGAAATGGCATCTTAACTTTGAAGCGTTCGATAAATTGCGGATGTTCTATAAGAATCTCTGTTAAAAGCTCCCGTACAAGAGAGGAACTAGCGGAGGAAACAAGGGACGGGAGTTCGGAAAGTGAGTAGTTGGATTTTTTTATTGGACGTTCTTCGTAAGCGAATAAGACAGCAGCCATGTGTTTGCATTTTTTTCCTTCTATGGCATATAGACAATCACAAGTCATGTTGGTCTTTTCATCCCAAGTGATCACTACCTTATAATCTTCCGTGCCAGAAACTGTTGCGGACAAGTACTTGCTTGTATAGTTCAAATGACGGACAAAACCGTGCAGATGATAGCTGTAACCGCGTTCCAAAACGTTTTCAGGAAAATACTCAAGCCAATTATTCATCTAGTTCTCCTTTCATGAAACACTTATTTATATTTAGTATAAAGAAACGTTTAAGAAAAAAGTAGCTGATTTTACATATTTGATAATCACTTTTGCTCGAATTGTCAAAAATTCATTCTCCTTTTCTTTTCTTAGAGAATGTGAGAAAAAGTAAAAGAATAGCGTGTTTTAAAGATGGAACTTTTTTTGTTTTTTATTTATCTGACAAAAATGAAGTGATTTTGTTAGAAATAAATAATTGTTCCAATTGATAAAAGAGGTATGATGTATCGCAAAGAAAAATCCAAGCAGCGTTCTGATCAGCAGTTTGAACAACAATTTGCTTTGTACAGTAGGTAGTAAGCGGATTAACTAAGGGAATAAAAGATATTTTTACCGCTTTGTTTACTTAGAATGTGTCTTCCCCAAAATTTATTTTTCTAAAGGTAAAACATAGATAGGCAGATAATACCAATTATCCGTTACGAAACGCTGCTTGAGAATTTTCTTTAGATCCATACAACATTTTCTACATCTGACTAAATTGGTTCCTGATTCATCAAGTAATTGACTTTCTTTGATAATATGATAAAAAGGCAAGCAAGGAGGAAGATAAATATGCTTAAAGATCTGAACCAATTGATCGATTACATCGAAGAACATTTGACAGAAGGACTTTCCTATAAAATAATAGCCGAAAATACAGGAATCACTGAATATCAATTAAAACGCATCTTTACGTTTATTGCAGGGATGTCGCTAATGGACTATATCAAAAACCGTAGATTGGCTTTGGCTAATCGCGATCTCCTAGATGGATCAAGAGTGACAGAAACGGCGTTTAGATATGGATATGAAACAGTCGAAGGTTTTTCAAGAGCTTTTCGTGATTGGTCAGGATATCTGCCTTCAGAAATCAGCAGATACGGCATACAAAAATCTTTTCCACGCTTGACATTTTTTATTGATGTCAGAGGAGGAAAATCGATGGAATTTCGTATCGAAAAGAAAAAACAGTTTTATGTGGCAGGTGTGGCGAAAAAAGTTCCTGTCAAATTTGAAGGAGTCAATCAAGAAATACAAAAGTTAGCGCAGACGATCACGGAGACTCAAAGGGAAGAGATGCATAAGTTAGGAGATTTATATCCAAATCAAGTAATCAACGTTTCTTATGGATTTGATGGAGCCCGCTTGGAAGAAAAGGGCAGTTTGATGCACATGATTGGCTTTGCTACGACAAAAGAAAATCCGTACGCTGATTTAGAAATGCTTGCTATAGAAGAACACACTTGGGCCATTTTTCCTAATAAAGGGCCATTTCCCCAAACTTTACAAGATACTTGGGGGAAAATCTATGCAGAATGGCTTCCTTCTTCAGATTATGAGTTAGTCGAAGCTCCCGAGATCTCTTTTACAAAATGGGGAGAGGATTTCAGTAATGTTTACAGTGAGATTTGGATTGCAGTGAAAGCAAAAAAATAGTTAAAAAATAAAAATATCCCTAGAAAAAAGAGCGTAATCGTGTCATTTCCCTTTAATTTTATGTAAGATGAACTTAATATAATAGAAAGGGTGGGAGAAATGGCAAAGTATAGGATCGAAGAAAAACCAGATTTTACGGTGACGGGTATTGGTGTGGAATTGAAGAGTAGCAATACGGATTTTGTCGGTTTGGCTGCAGAGAAACAAGCATTTGAGCAAAAAGTTATCGGTAATGGAACAATAGATGCATTGAAACAAGCTGCTGAAAATCATTATTTCTTTACAGTCAACGAACCCTATAACGGGAAAATGATGTACTATGTCGGTGTTCAAACGAGTCAGGATGTTCCAAACACTACGCGAATCATCCCATTCCCAAAAGGAACGTATCTTGTTGTAATCGCTTTAGCAGAATCGCCTGAAGAATTAAGAAATGATTTGACGAATACGGCCTTTGGGCATGTTTTAAGAGAAGTAGAAGATTACGCCTATGTTGGGGGTCCAAATGCTGTAGTCGAAATGGGAGTTACCAACGGGAAATATATGGGAGAAATCTGGATACCGGTAGTCAATAAACCATGATAATATAGAGGTCGTGAAAGTAGCGCTTTGACCTGAGCATTAGAGAGGAAAAATGGGAAATAGCTTTCCATATTTTGCATTTTTCAGAACTAATGCCGAGGGTCAGCTACTTGAACACCGTTTATCAAGACGTCATGACTTCAGCGCTTTGACCTGAGCATTAGAGAGGAAAAAGGGGCATGACAAGGCTTTTGTCCCCCGGAGAATAAAAGAATTTATGTAGACGATTCCGATCAGAAAAATGCAGGCACAGTAGAGAGAATTATAAAAATCTCTCTACGAGGCCTGTGTTTTCTGGTCTTTTTTCTTTTTCCAAAACGGCTATTTTATGTATCAGACTATCAAGTGTGATCTTAGCCATTTCTTCTTCTGCCTTTTTCTGCAGCCGAGCGTAGCTTTCTTCTAAAGCTTCTTGGATATTCGCACCAACGACGCAATTTGGATTTGTTTTTGGATCGACTTGGATAAGCTGTGTATTACCTTCGATGCTGCGATAGACATCTAGTAAAGAAATCTGATCTGGACTTTTGGCAAGGGAAGGCTGCGGTTTTCCGGTTTTTGTAAAGATCAAACCGGATTTTTTGAGCTGACTCATGATTTTACGTACATTTGCTGCATTTGTTTCGATACTACTGGCAATCATCTCACTAGAAAGTGATCGGGTATCTTGAAACATTTCAATATAGGCAAGTACATGGATTGCATCACTAAATTGCAGAGAATACTTCATCAGTTGTCATCCTTTCATTTTTTTTGCTTGACTTATCTTACCACACTCTTTATGATAAAGGTGTAATTTATAAATGTACAGCTGTAAATCTTAACAAATAAAAAGAATAGGGAGTGGCAAATATGCATTATTTAGTAACAGGAGCAACTGGAGGTTTTGGTGGTTATGCGCTGGAATTCTTAAAAAAGATGGTTCCACAAAATGAAATCTATGTACTAGTACGTAGTGAAGAAAAAGGAGAAGCACTGAAAGAAGCTGGATTTAATATACGTATTGGTGATTATGATGATTTAGACTCAATGAAAGAAGCGTTGAAAGGAATAGATCGATTGCTTTTTGTCTCTGGCGTTCCAGGAAATCGTCAAGCCGAACATAAGAATGTAGTGAAGGCAGCACAAGCAGCTGGGGTATCTTATATCGCTTATACAAGTTTTGCAGATGCCGATCACTCGATCAGTGTATTAGCGCCAGATCACCAATTCACTGAAAAAATGATTAAGGATTCAGGTATTTCCCATACATTTTTACGGAATAATTGGTATGTAGAGAATGAATTACCTATCATTGGGCAGGCTTTAAAAACTGGTCAATTCGTTTATGCTGCAGGAAATGGAAAAACAGGTTGGGCATTGAAACGTGAATATGCAGAAGCTGCAGCAAAAGTACTAGTAGAAAGTGACTCTCCAGAAATCTTAGAATTATCCGGCAATCTAACTGACTATGAAGAATTAGCCAAGGCATTAGAGCGTGCGACAGGTAAAAAGTTAGAAATTATTGAAGCAAGTGATGCAGCGTTTGTCGAAAATCTAAAAGAAGCCGGATTCCCTCAAGAAGCAGCTGACATGTTTTTAGCGATCCAACATGATATTAAAAAGGATCAGTTAGCTATTTCCTCTGATGATTTAGAAAAAGTATTGGGAAAACCATTAACTTCTCTTGAAGCAGCATTAAAAGAAATATTGGATCAGGAATAATGTATAAAGAGGTTGTGAAAAAGCCGATTAGTTTTGAGTATGAAGAAAAATTTTGTGAAAATGGCTTTCCACATTTTTGCATAAATTTGACTTCATACCGATAAACTGGTTTTTGAACACCGTTTATCAGAGGTTGTAAAAAAGCTGTTCTGCATCAAGTAATAAGAAGAGTCAAATAAAAAATAGCTCTTCATATGTTACGTTTGGCTGGACTTATTACCGCGGAGTTGGCAGGAGAACGCCGTTTTTATTCGGAAAAAGGAGCTGAGACAAGATTTTTGTCTCAGCTCCTGTTTGTTTATCGATAAAAAAGTCTGGGGAAGACGATGGCTCAGGCTTTGTTGGAAACAGAGCCGATTTTATCATTTGCTTTTACATCACGTGCGGGTTCGATTTCTAAGCTTTGGACTTTGTCGCCATTTGTGAATACAACGACCATATCCGTGTTTTTGCCTGCAGATTGAATAGCGGCAAGATCAACTAAAGCAATCAATTGACCTCTTGCGACTTTTTGACCTTCTTTTACATATAAAGTGAATGGTTCGCCTTTTAAGTCAACAGTGTTGATGCCCATATGAAGCAAGACTTCGATACCAGCATCTGTTTGGATTCCGACAGCATGTTTCGTTGGGAAAATGTTTGTGATCGTACCAGCGATTGGAGAGAAGATTTCTCCATTTTCTGGTAATACAGCATAGCCGTCACCCATCATTTTTTCCGCGAATACATCATCTGAAACTTCAGTGATTGGAATCAGTTTCCCATTTGCGATAGCGTAAATATCTTGTTCGATCGTTCCACCGGCAAATGTTTCTGTTTTAACCACGGTGTTTGTTTGTGCAGGTCGTGTTGCAGCACCACCATGTAGTTTTGCCATCTCATCTGCAACGAATTGTACTTCTGTACCTACGATGACTTGCGCATTTTTTCCGTCGATGATCTTCATACCAGGTACGCCAGTGGCTTTGATTTTATTTTGATCGATCAGGCCTGTATCTTTGACTTGCAAACGAAGGCGTGTAGTACAGTTATCGATCGAAGTTACATTGTCGGCTCCGCCTAATGCAGCGTAGATTTTGCTTGCTTGTGCCGCATATTTATTGTCTGAATTAGTCGTTGCAGTATCGTCATCTGAAAGATCTGCTTCCTCGCGGCCAGGAGTCATCAGATGGAATTTTTTGATAGCAAAGTTAAAGCCAAAGTAGTAAATCACTGCTGTTACTAATCCTTGGACGATCAACATCAATGGCTGATTCGCAATCGGATTTTTCAAAGATAGGAAGTAATCGACAAATCCGGCACTAAAGGCAAATCCTGCTGTCCAATGGAAGAATGCACTCACTGCTAAAGAAATCCCAGTGAAAATTGCATGCAAGACATATAATGGCCAAGCAACGAACATAAATGAGAATTCAAGTGGTTCTGTTACACCAGTAAAGAATGAAGCAAAAGCTGCTGCTAACATCAAGGAAGCTGTTTTTGCTTTGTTTTCTGGACGTGCATTTCTGTAAATAGCATATGCTCCTGCTGGAAGCCCGAACATCATGATTGGGAAAAATCCAGCTTGATACATTCCTGTTACGCCTTTTGTTCCTTCAGAAGCCAAAAATTTACCAATATCATTGATTCCTGCTACGTCAAACCAGAACACGGAGTTCATTGCTTGATGCAATCCTGTAGGGATCAGTAAACGGTTGAAGAAGCCATAAAGACCTGCACCACCCCAGCCTAAACTCAAAATGAATTTAGCAAAAGAAACTAAAGCAGAGTAAACCGGAGGCCATACGAGCAGTAGCACTGCACTGATCAGCAACATGACAAAGGCAGCCAAGATTGGCACTAGACGCTTGCCGCTAAAGAAAGATAAAGCCATCGGTAATTTTGCTTCGTGGAAACGATTATAAAGAGCTGCCGCAATCAATCCGGCAATAATACCAATAAATACGTTACTGATCTGAGCAAAAGATGGATCAACTGATTCTGGTTTGATATTCAATAAAGTAGCTACTGAATCAGTTTTTAAAACATTTACTGGAACTTCAAATGCGACCAAACCTGCCAAGGCAGCAGCACCTGATTTGTCCACTGACATCCCTAGTGCTAACCCAACGGCAAACAGCAAAGGTAATTGACCTAAAACTGCGTTACCGCCAGCTTGTAAAAAATGAGCGACAATGTCGTTACTATAAGATGCCCACCAGTTTCCGATCCCTACTAGTAAAGCAGCAGCAGGTAAGACCGCAACTGGAAGTTGAAGGGAACGTCCCATTCGTTGTAGATATGCTTTCAATTTTTTTCCTCCTCATGATTGTTAACATTTGTTTGTACGATTGCGCTTCTTAAACGCTCGATATGGATGGCCAAGTAACCCAGTTCTTCTTTCGTGATCGCGAGCTGGTATTCTTTGGTCAGCAACACACGGATTTTTTTAGAAATCTTATAGCTTTCTGGGTATTTTCGTTTGACCATTTCTACGATTTCCGTGTCTAAAACAGCATATTGTTGCGCATGGGTTCGTTGTAGAAGCAGTCGTAAATGATTCACCAGTCTTGAATAATTCAGTGAAAATGGTTCTGAATGGATATCTGTTTCCAATTCTGATTCCACTAAATGGATGATGTCAGATACAATCGTCACTTCACGGATACTGCGATGGTTATTGTTCCGACCGCTTCGTCCGCTGTGAATATGGATTGCGATATATCCTGCTTCGTCATAAGTATATGGAATCCCAAGCTCTTTTGTCAGATACTCTACTGCCCATTGAGCAATACTGAATTCATCACTGTAAAGCACTTCGATTTCTCTTAAAAGTTTGTTGCGGATGACGATACCGTTATTAATGTTCTCCGCAGAAAAAGCAATGTGGTCGGTCAAAGCGATCAATACATGTTCATTCAACTTTTCCATCAAAACAGTTTCCGCATGATCAATGATCGTTTCTGCTGCAAATAAAAAGCGTTCATCAATCTGATTAAGTAAATTTTGCAACTTGATTTGACCTTCTGGTTCCATGACAAATATCCGTTCGACATCACGATCAAAAATCAAATCATTTCTTTTTCTGTCAAATCCAATCCCTTTTCCAATAGCTACTTTTTCCTGTCCACCGTCATCTACCAATACTGCATTTTGATTAAAGATCTTTTTGATTTTCATGCGCGCACCCTTTTTGAAGATTTGGTTTTCACGTTTGCTAGACCAGTTGATTGCGGCCAAACAAAAATAGACACGAAAAACCTCCTAGGGAAACCATGTTCCTCAGAGATTTTTCATGCCTAGTATGATCTAGTCACATGAAACGAATTATTGTTAACGTAATCAATTTTATATAGACAGTTATGTTTTGTCAATTCTTTTTTTATAATTATAGTAATTTACTGGAATTATCAGAAATAAAAGGAAGGAACAAATTAAGAAACTTATGTTATTTAATCATTGGATCTTCTGCTTAACTTATTCGTTGTTAAAAAGCTGAAAGCGAAGGAAAAAAACTCTACTTAACTGTATTTCTCCGTTAGGACATCTAAAAATTTACGAGCAGCAGGAGAAAGAGGCTGGTCTTTTTTCCAAATGAGATTCAGTGAAGCTTGTAATGGCGGATCGAGTGGGATGAATACTTTTTCCGTCCCATAAGTATTGATGATCCCATCTAGAGCTAATGCACCAAAAGTCCCGTTATCGACCATCAAAGAAGCATTGTACAATAAGTTATATGTTCCGACGATCGATAACTGATCTATGCTGAAACCTAGCCATTCAGCTAGTTGACTGTCCACTGACGTTTGCCGGGAAATGATCAAAGGAACAGTTTTCAGTTCCTGCGGATGGATGACTGTTTGCTTTGCTAAAGGATGATTCCGATGTATCAAAAGTCCCCAACGATCTTGGGCTGGCAGTCGAAATGACTGGTATTTTTGTTTGTTTGTCGGTTCGATTACGAGTCCAAAATCAAGTAATCCGCTATCCAGTTTGTCTATGATATCATCTGCATTCCCGCTATATAAATGAAACTGGATATCAGGATGCGCCTTGATCAACGAATGAAGGCTATCAGAAATGAAAGAGATTGCTTTAGTTTCGCCTCCGCCAATGTAGATTTCTCCAGAGATGATTGCGTCATTTGTTAAATTGTTCGCCGTTTTTTCTACCAACGACAAGATTTCTTTTCCTTTTGAATAAAGATATCGACCAGAATCCGTCAACTGTATCTCTCGGGAGCCTCGAGTGAAAAGTGTCACACCAAGTTCTTCTTCTAAATCTTTCAGTTGTTTTGAGAGAGTAGGTTGCGTGATATGCAGAGATTTTGCTGCTCGGCTGATATTTTTTTCTCTAGCTACTGCTAAAAAATACGTCAGTATACGAATATCCATTTTTTCCCTCCTGTTTTTAAAAAAGCATACCACTAAGTATAGTTAAAAGGAATAGTTAAGTATGTTTTATAAGTATTAGACATCATAAGCCGTCCGTTATAAAGTAAGGATAAAAGGAGGGAGCAAAATGACAAGCCTCATCGAAAAACAAATCGTCAATAAAGAGATTCGAGTAACGGATCCGCTCTTTGAAGTGATCCATCAGATCCAAGCGGAAAACGAAGAGCCTTTAGCAGCGCTGAATACTGGGTACCATGAACCAGCAGATATCCGCAAACGGCTAGAAAATATCATTAGTGACAAAGTAGATGATACGGTGACTGTTCTGCTGCCTTTTTATACAGATTTCGGCAAACATATTAGTATAGGGAAAAATGTCTTTATCAATCGTCAAGTGATGTTCGTTGACTTAGGTGGCATCTGTTTAGAAGATTCAGTATTGATTGGTCCTCGTGTCAACCTCATCACGGTGAACCATCTAACCGATCCAAAAGAACGAAGAGGCTTGTCAGTAAAGCCAATCCACATCAAGAAAAATGCTTGGATCGGAGCAGGAGCAACTATTCTGCCAGGCGTAACGATTGGCGAGAATGCCATTGTTGCAGCGAATGCAACTGTTACGAAAGATGTCCCAGACAATACCATCGTTGCAGGAATCCCTGCCAAAATCGTCAAACCTGTCGAACGGATTAGTCGAACGGATTATTTGAACAGTAAGATGAAATAAGAGATAGTGAGTATAAGCAAGAGATTTTTCAAAACAGGAGGAGAATAGAATGAATGATTTATCAGAAAAAGTGATTGTCATCATGGGCGCTTCAAGCGGAATCGGTGAAGCAACAACGAAGCTATTAGCAGAAAAAGGGGCTAAACTAGTTATAGCTGCACGCCGAGAAGATCGCCTAAAAGCAATAAAAGAATCTTTACCAGAAGCTGAGCTATATATTCAAACAGCAGATGTAAGAGATTTTGCACAAGTCCAAGCAGTTATCGATTTAGCGATGGAAAAGTTCGGTCGAATCGATGTATTGTACAATAATGCAGGAATCATGCCAACCGCTCCATTAGTTGAAGGTCACCGTGATGAATGGCAAAATATGCTTGATATCAACATCATGGGTGTGTTAAATGGAATTTCCGCCGTACTTCCAATCATGGAAAAACAAAAATCTGGGCATATCATTTCAACTGATTCTGTGGCGGGACATGTTGTTTATCCTGATTCCGCCGTTTATTGCGGAACAAAATTTGCTGTCCGTGCAATCATGGAAGGATTACGTCAAGAGCAACGGCAAAATAACATCAAATCTACGATCATCTCTCCAGGAGCTGTTCAAACTGAATTATATCAAACCATCAGCGACAAAAAGGCTGCTCTTGAACTTCATGAAGCGCAAAAAGAATGGGGATTAACATCTGAAGATATAGCTTCTGCTGTAGCATTTGCGATAGAAACGCCAGACCGGATGTCTGTCAGCAACATGATTATCCGTCCGACGACACAGGAAGTATAATCCATAACGGATAATATCCAGAGAGAATTACTTGTTAAATAGTTATTCAAACGACCATCAATTTAAGGCGTGAATGGAGAAGAATATTCTTCATTTACGTCTTTTTATGCAGAAAAAGCAAATTTATTAAAAAGAAACAAACGTTATTTAAATATGGACATTGACTTGCTTTTACTTTTTTAGTTACACTGTTATTTAGGAAAAGTTTCATAATTCAAAGGAGAAAAAAGATGAAAGCAAAGAATTTATTATTTAGCGTTATTCTTTTAGGAAATCTAGCAGTTGCCAACACAACAGTGCTAGCTGAAGAATCGACAGAAACTGTCGCAACTCAGACATCGAGTTCTTCAGAAACAGGAATTGAAAACGATACAGAAAGTACTTTGCAGTCAGCTACTGTCTCAGAAAATACAATTTCAACCGAAGAACCAACAACTGAAACAACAGAACAAACACAAACCGAAGACAGTACATCAGCAGAAGCTCAGAACAATCCAGAGAATGCAGAAGAAATCACGAACCAATTGACAGATGGGCAAACATTGACACATACCCATCAAGCAGATTTGTCTGAATTCGAAAACTATACTGGCTATGCTTTTTATGCTCGCTCATCTGCTAATTCTCAACAAGCGTTCATTGATAGTATTGCCTCAACTGCACAAAGTTTGGCAAGTGCCAATGACTTATATGCATCAGTCATGATTGCTCAAGCCATCGTTGAAAGTGGCTGGGGGAACAGTACTTTGGCTTCTGCCCCTAATTACAATCTATTTGGGATTAAAGGAAGCTATAATGGCCAATCTGTTACGATGCCTACTTCGGAATATGTGAATGGGCAATGGATTACGGTGAATGCCGCTTTTAGAAAATATCCTTCGTACAAAGAATCATTGCAAGATAACGTAACGGTATTGAAGACGACTTCTTTTCAGCCAGGCGTTTACTACTATTCCGGTGCATGGAAAAGCAATACGAACTCTTACAAAGATGCTACGGCTTGGCTAACAGGTCGTTATGCCACTGCGCCTAATTATGGTTCTACATTGAACAATGTAATCGAAACCTATAATCTGACACAATATGATACAGCACCAACTTCAACTTCTCCGATGTATCGTCTGTATAACCGTCATACAGGAGAACATTTATATACATTGAATGCCGGAGAAAAAAATTATCTGCCAACTGTAGGCTGGGAATATGAAGGGATTGCTTGGCAAGCACCAAACAGCGGACAACCTGTCTACCGTTTATACAATCCTTACAGTGGAGACCATCATTACACAATGGCACAATCTGAGATCAACTCTTTAACAAAAATCGGTTGGCGTTATGAAGGTCTAAGTTTTTATTCTGGTGGTTCCAAGCCAATTTATCGACTATTTAATCCAAATGAAAAAACTGGTACCCATCACTATACCTTGAGTGCTAAGGAAAGAGATTGGCTAACACCGATGGGCTGGAGATATGAAGGAATAGGATTTTATGGTTATTAAAAAGAGGTAGTGACAGAAGTGGTCAGCTTCAAGAAATAAGAAGGAATTTACGAAATTGCTTTTCAAATTTTTGTGAAATCAGCGTCCTGACCTGAGTATTAGAGAAACAAACGAAAAAATAGTTCTTCATATTTTGCCGTTTTTTGAGCTAATACCGAGGGACAGCTGATTGAACACCGTGTATCAGAGGTTGTGAAAAAGCTGCCCTGCATCAAGTAGTAAGAACAGCCAAACAAAAACAGATTTTCATGTTTTTTGTTTGGTTGAACTTATTACCGCAGATGCAAGTTTTTGAACACCGTTTACTCAAAAAAGGTTGTGACAACATCTTGTCATAACTTTTTTATTACCGTTTAAGCATACTGATCCAATTTCTAATATTCGACGGGATTCTTGCAAAAGGCGATTTCGGAAATTTTTGGCGGTGTAAAATTTTCTACTGCAGAAGAGCTATCTTCTATAGTTTGATAGGAATCAATAATCTTGGTTTTAGCGTTGTGCTTTCTTTATCATTTTTTCCGTTCATTCTACAAAAAATTTCTTTTCTCTATATTTTTCTATTGAGAGCGTTTTTTTTATTACACAGCTGATTCTTTGACTTTTTTCTTTTTTTATTCTATTATTGACAAGTCAATCGTTGACGAGTCAATTATTAGAGAGGAGGAAATTATGTCTTTAGAAGAGATTAGTCACCTTTTATATCAAATCAAATTAGCCGATCAAAAAATCGTCCAGATCTTTGAAGAAAATATCGGTATAAGTCTTACTAGATACGAGATCATGATGAGACTGAAAGAAGAAAATCCATTGCTGCAAAGCAGTTTGCAAGAAAAGTTGCAGATTGATCAAGGAGCAGTTACTCGTCATCTGAAGGTATTGGAAGCAAATGGCTATGTTTCGCGTCAGAGAAATCCTCAGAACAACCGGGAAGTGTATGTAGCGCTAACAGAAAAAGCCCAGAAGAAAATCGAGCATTGTGAAATGGACCATAAAGATACAGGTTCCGTGCTGTCCCCAGCTTTCAGCGATGTAGAAATGAAACAATTCCTAACACTTTTAGATAAATTGAATACCCAACTTTGCAATATAACAACAGAAACGAAAGAGGTTAATAATAATGGAACAAAAAAATGATTTTTCAACAATTATGACTGGTAGAAGATCCGTTCGCGTATATGATGAAACATACAAAATCCCACACGAAGAAATGCTGGAAATGATCAAAGAAGCGACGACTGCTCCTTCTTCTGTCAACATGCAACCATGGCGCTTTGTGGTCGCTGAAAGCGAGGAAGCAAAAGAAATCTTGCGTCCTTTGATCCGTTTCAATACGAGACAAAATGATACTTCTTCTGCAATGGTCATGATTTTTGGCGATATGCAATGTTACGAATATGGCGAAGAAATCTATAACCAAGCTTACGAATCAGGGAAGATGCCAAAAGAAGTCAGAGATCAACAATTAGCTGCGATCATTCCTTATTACAAGAGTTTTTCAAGAGAAGAAATGAACGATGTAGTCAAAGTCGATTCTAGCTTAGCGGCTATGCAATTCATGTTAGTTGCACGTGATCATGGCTATGAAACAAATCCAATTGGTGGATTCGAAGCAGATCAGTTGGCAGAGGCATTTGGTTTGGATAAAGACCGTTATGTTCCAGTTATTATTTTATCAATAGGAAAAGCGGTAGAAGAAGGTTACGAGTCTGTTCGTTTAGCACCAGAAAAGATCACTACGTTCGAATAAAAGGTTTTCAGTTACTATTCAGTAGCTATTGTTTTTTTTGAATCGTGTGTGGTAACCTAATAAAAAAGGAGGTCGGAAAAATGACTGCATCGATGAAATTACGTTTCGAACTTTTGAATAACAACTAAATAAATTCAAAAGACATGTATAAACAACAATTTCATGGATGGAGTATGTCCATTTTTTCGAACGACAGTAGAATAGGTGAAAGCTATGACAGATTTGGTGATTTAGTCATAGTTATTTCGTTCAGAGTAGGAAAAGATGTGATGCAGTTTTTTTGCAAACAGATTTTTCTGCTCTTTTTTAGTATCGATAATTGTTGTTTTACATGAAATAGGAGTGTAAAACATATGGAAAATTTAGCAGTAAATATAACAAATCTACAAGTCAGCTTTGGCAACCAGCTAGAACTATCTATTGATTCTCTTCGTGTCTATCAGCAAGATCGTATAGGGATCATAGGAGAAAATGGTGTCGGTAAATCGACTTTGCTCAAACTAATAGCCGGTGAACTTTTTCCCGATCATGGGAAAATCCAAACAGAGATCACCTTCAACTACCTGCCTCAATTAACCTATCTCGCTGAAGCAAAGGACCTAAATTTGGAATTAGCCAGTCATTTCCAGTTAAGACTGGAAGAAACTTCAGAGCGGAAATGGAGCGGAGGGGAAGAACGAAAGATCGAGTTGATACGTCTTCTTTCTTCTTATGAACAAGGGATGCTTCTAGACGAGCCAACAACCCATCTAGATAGAAAAAGTATTGAACGACTGATTGAAGAGCTTCGTTATTATTATGGTACGCTGGTTTTTGTTAGTCATGATCGCTATTTTCTAGATGAGCTGGCAACGAAAATCTGGGAAGTAAAAGACGGAGAAATCCGAGAGTTTTCGGGGAATTATAGTGCCTATCTCACTCAAAAGGAATTGGAGAAAAAGACTCAGCTACGAGAAGCAGAGTCGATCATGAAAGAGAAAAAACGATTGGAAAAATCGATCCAAGAAAAGAAAAAACAAGCGGAAAAGTTGGAAAAAGTGTCCAGTAAAAAGAAAAAGCAACAAATCAGACCGGATCGGTTGTCTTCCTCTAAACAAAAAGACAGTGTACAAAAAGCCATCCAAAAGAATGCGAAAACATTAGAGAGAAAACTCCAAAAAATAGGAGAAACAACCAAGCCGCAGCAGATGAAACAAATCCGTTTTCCAGTACCAAAATCTCTTGAACTCCACAGCCGCTATCCCATCATGGGACAAAATGTCCAACTGGAAAGAAGTGGGAGAACATTACTGGTAAATGGTGATTTTCAGTTTTCTTTAGGTAAAAAAATCGCGATTGTCGGTGAAAATGGTTCAGGTAAGACAACCTTATTAGAACATATCCGCAAACAAGGAGAAGGAATCCTTCTCTCTCCGAAAGTAAGCTTTCAAGTATATCAGCAAAAGGGTTATCAAATGACATCTGAAGAATCCATCATTCGTTTTGTCATGAGACAAACAGAGTTTTCAGAATCGCTTGTCCGTAGTTTGCTGAATCACTTAGGGTTTGCTCAGGAAACTCTGACGAAACCGTTATGTACATTAAGTGGGGGAGAAGCGACCCGTCTGACGATTGCTTTGCTTTTTACTAAGCCAAGTAATGTGTTGCTGTTAGATGAACCGACTAATTTTATTGATATGGCAACGATCGAAGCTTTAGAGAAGCTAATGCAAATATATCCGGGAACGATTTTGTTTACTTCTCATGATTCTTACTTTGTCGAGCGTACGGCTGATGAAGTTTATGAAATAAAAGGGCAGAAAATAAAAAAAGTACTTACGAGAAATTTTTAAATGTGCTACGATGATTTTCGTGACAAATTTAAAGGAGTGGTACAGATTGCCTACAAATAAAAAAGAAGGAATAATTTTTACAACAATGATGTGTTTTTTGATGGTCTTGGGGATGAGCGCGTATAATTTATGGCTGCATCAAGATCTTCATTTATCAAGTTTGTTGATTGGTCTAGTGCCTGGATTCGTGGTGGCTTTCATTTTGGATGTCTTCATCATCGGTGTGCTGGCGAAAAAAATTGCCTTTAAACTACCAGTAAATCCAGAAAGCAAGGTCCAAATGATCTTAACTATTTCATGCTTGATGGTTTTAGGAATGGTGACATGTATGTCTTTATTCGGTGTGATCATGGAACAAGGAATACCTGATCAATTATTCTCTGCTTATATGAATGCTTGGAAAATGAATGTGATTGCCGCTTTACCGTTGCAGTTGATCATCGTTGGCCCGCTTTCAAGAAGTGTGCTAAAAGCAATTCAAAGTAATGAATGATGGAACACTGTTATTTGAAAAAAGGCCTTGGCATGCTTTTTGTCATAGTCTCTTGAATGCAGTTCTAGAAAAATAGTGATCCGAACGATAGGTTTTGGCCTGTCGTTCGGATCGCTTTTTCTTTTCCAACTGTATTGCTCTTTTATTGAAGATAATTTGCTCTTCAATAGATATTTCTAGAAAGGTTCTGTTTATCCCTTACTCAAAAAACTGCTGCATTTGTTCTCTTACTTGCTGACACCATTGGAGTTCCTGCTGACAAAGCATGATTCGGCGCTGGATTACAACGTAACGTCCAAATTCTTGTTTCTTGTCTAGCGAGAGGTCATTCAATTTTTTTTGATTTTTTTGCATGATTTTGTTCAGCTGTTGTTCTCTAGTGAATAGCAGTCCAGTAGCTGTTGTTTTATCGAGCGTCGAAAAAGCATAGATTTTTGCTAGAAATTCATCTTTTTGCGTAGGAGCGGGAGTTTCCTCTTTGATCCATTCCTCTACAAGAGCACGTCCTTCATCAGTCAAGTGGTAGATCTTTTTTTGAGAGTGCTCGTCTTTGTCCAAAACGGTCACATAACCCTGCTGGTCTAACTTGGCAAGCGTTGTATAGATCTGACTGTGATGGGCTTCCCAAAAAATTGTGATCAGCTGCTTCAATTCATACCCAGAACGTGGTTTGGATAAAAGCACGCATAATAATATATAGGCTAAAGTATTCATAAAAATCCTACCTCTCGTCTTATTTTCTTTATTATATCACAGTGAAGTTTCCACGTTTTACATGTGCATATTGACATGTAAAATAAATCATGTATGATGCTAATAGAGAGAAAGGGATGGAAATATTGGAGAATCAAATAGATATACAAGAACAAACAAATGAAGAAACAAAGGGGAAAAGTTCAGCGCTAGTTGTAGCAGCTACCTGTATGATCGCTTTTATGGGAGTGGGTCTAGTAGACCCAATCTTAAAAACGATTGCTGCACAGTTAAACGCTACGCCAGCTGAAACGACACTGTTATTTACTAGTTATATGTTAGTCACTGGTGTGGTGATGCTATTTACAGGTTTCTTATCTAGTCGGATCGGTTTGAAAAAAACATTGATGACAGGATTGTTTATCATCGTTGTATTCGCTGGTCTTGGCGGATTATCTGGGAATATCGGAATGCTGATTGGGTTACGTGCCGGCTGGGGTGTCGGGAATGCTTTATTTGTCTCTACTGCTTTAGCAACGATCGTCAGTATTTTAGTTGGTAACACAGAAAAAGCAATCATGATGTATGAAGCAGCACTTGGCTGCGGAATGGCTGTTGGCCCTCTAGTCGGTGGGGTCTTGGGCAGTGGTTCATGGCGTTATCCATTTTTTGGGGTAGCATTTTTGATGTTTTGCGGTTTTATAGCCCTAGCGGTACTTTTACCTGAAACTGAGAAACCAAAGAGAAAAGTAGGCCTTTGGGAAGGTGTCAAAGCGTTAAGCAATCATAAACTTCGTTCAGTTGGACTAATCGCATTGTTATATAATTTCGGATTCTTTACTTTACTTGCGTATGCGCCATTTTTATTGATTGGCTATTCTGAATTAGAAGTCGGTTTTGTATTTTTTGGCTGGGGTGTGCTTCTGGCTATTGCTTCGATTTTCGTTGCACCGGCTCTTGAGCGGAAGTTTACGACTTATCGGACAATTTTAGCAGCATTTGTCTTATTCATTATTTGTTTGCTGTTATTAGGGGCTGGAACTTCTATGCCAGTCCTTGTACCGATCAGCATTGTGTTAGCAGGATTTTTCCAAGGAATTATCAATACACTGTTGACGACGATTGCTATGGAAATACCAGGTCTGCAACGAAATGTTGCTTCTTCCAGCTATAGTTTTGTCCGCTTTTTCGGTGGAGCTTTAGCACCATTTATTGCAGGTGTGATTGGTGAACATATTGGTGAAAGCTATGCGTTTTATTTTGCAGGTGCCATTGTTCTTATCAGTGTATGTTGTATCATTTATCACCGTAATTATTTTGCTACAAATGAAGAAGAATAAGAAATCAGAGGTTGTGAAAAAGCTGTCCTGCATCAAGTCATAAGAACAGCCAAACAAAAATAGCTTCTCATATTTTTCGTTTGGTTGGGCTTATTACCGCAGATGCAAGCTTTTGAACACCGTTTATCAGGAGGTTGTAAAATCAGCGTTTTGTCCTGAGTATTAGAGAAACAAACGGAAAAATAGTTCCTCATATTTTGCCGTTTTTTGAGCTAATACCGAAGGACAGCTGATTGAACACCGTTTATCAGAGGTTGTAAAATCAGCGTTTTATCCTAAGTATTAGAGAAACAAAACGGAAAAATAGCTTCTCATATTTTACCGTTTTTTGAGCTAATACCAAAGGACAGCTGATTGAACACCATTTATTCGGAAAAAGGGGATGTGACACGATTTTTGTCACATTCCCTTTTTTTCTCAAAATAATGAAACTGGAAAATTTTCAGTAGGTAAGCTAAAATTCATTTAAGAAAAAGAATGGGGGGATAATAGATGCTGGAAGAATATTTTCAGGAAGTCGGGTTGACACTCGTTGAATTACCCATTGAATTTTCAGATGATCGGTTGATTTATCGTGGCTATATCAAAGAATTGCCAATAATCAATGCGGAAGGTGAAACTAGAAAAGCGATGCAGCAAAAAATAGCTGGTATGTATCAGGTGTATCGGGAACAGCTACTGGCTGAATCAGCGGAAGAAGAAAAAACGATGAACTTGTCCATGGATGAGCTGCTTCGTTATTATGATGGCGAAACATTTGACGGATTTTCGCTTCTTAACGAAGAGGAAACAGATTTACCAGGCAGCTGGTAGGCGAACGCCGTTTATATGGGAAGAGGCTGGGACAGAAGCGTTTAACTCCAAGAAATAAGAAGAAATTCACGAAAATTGCTTTTCAAATTTTTGTGAATTTCAGCTTATTTCCGAAGGAGTTGCTTCTGCTCCCGCCGTTTATACATGTTTAGAGCGTGGGACAAAAGTTTTTCTTTACTTTTGTCCCACGCTCTAAAAAGTCCGGCAGTTTTTTGCCGATCTTCAAGGCACTCTACTTATCGTACGGATATTTTTTAGCGGAAAGTCCGATTCAAGTGGTTTTTATTCAGCTGATATTTATAAGATAAGTGAAAAATCCCAGCAATCAGTAGCGTAATCGTATAAGCGATTGAATGATCGAAAAAAGAATAGTAATTGATTGTCGCTAATAAGCATAATGCAACCATGTAACTAATGTGCAAGCGTGTAACCAGCCCTTTTGGCCCGATTTTGTCAAAATACTGCGACCATTTTTCCCGTTGACTCCCTATGCTTCGTTTTTTGAATTGAAAGAAAAGGGATAAAATACTGACTCCCAGAAAAGCAGCGATATTCAGAGAAATAAGGTAAATAAAAAAAATCATTAAAATTTCAAACATATTGACACCTTTCTAGTTGGATAGAACCTTTACAGAAAAAAGGCAAAAGGCGGGAATAATGTTTCACACGAAACATTATTCGCGGATTTGTCCATCGCCATAAATGATATATTTTGTGGAAGTTAATTCATTTAACCCCATTGGACCACGGGCATGCAATTTTTGAGTAGAGATACCGATCTCTGCACCAAAACCAAATACCGATCCGTCTGTAAAACGAGTGGAGGCATTGACATAGACAGCCGCCGCGTCCACTTCATTTAAGAAACGTTGACTAGCCGCATAACTATCTGTCACGATCGTTTCTGAATGTTTAGTATTATGCCGATTGATATGTGCAATTGCTTCATCCAAAGAATCGACCACTTTGACAGCAAGGATATAATCTAGATATTCAGTATCCCAATCTGTGTCTTCTGCTAAAGCAGCCGTCTCTAGATATTCTAACGCACGAGCATCCGCACGTAAAGAGACCCCGTGTTCTACCAGTTCTTTTTCAATAGCTGGCAAGAAAAAAGGTGCGATCTCAGAATGGATCAGCAATGTTTCTGCTGCGTTACAGACAGATGGACGGGAAGCTTTTGCATTGACGATGATGTTCACTGCCATAGATAACTGTGCTTCTTTATCGATATATACGTGATTATTTCCTGTACCTGTTTCAATGATAGGTACCGTTGCCTGTTCTTTGACTCGTTGGATTAATTTTGCTCCGCCTCGAGGAATCAGCACATCTAAGTATTCTGTCAATCGCATCAACTGTCCTGCAGTTTCATGAGAAGTATCATCGACAAACTGGATGGCATAAGGAGATTCGCCAGCACTGACCAGTACTTGCTGCAATAATTGGACTAATAATTGATTCGAGAAGAATGCTTCTTTGCCACCGCGAAGGATAACGGCATTCCCTGATTTGAATGCTAGACTAGCTGCATCTGTCGTGACATTTGGACGAGATTCGTAAATGATGCCGATCACGCCTAGTGGCACGCGCTTTTTGCCGATTCTCAATCCGTCGGTGTTCGTCCACATCTCATCTACTTTTCCAATAGGATCGTCTAACGAAGCAATTTTTTCGATCTCTGTAGCCATGGCATTGATTCGCTCAGGTGTCAGCTGCAAGCGGTCTTGCATCGTTTCACTGATATTGTTTTCGACTGCTTTTTCTAAGTCTTTATGATTTGCTTCAATGATCGCTTGTTGATTCTTTTTGATGGTTTGTGCCATTTGAACAAGTAGCTCATTTTTGCGGTTTGTAGGCATAAGTGCTAGTTGTTGCGCGCTATCTTTTGCCTGTTGTCCTAATTGCATCAAGTCAGTCATTTCAAGTCCTCCTTAAATAAAGTACCTACTTCTTTTCCTGCAAGAATATCAAAAATAATTGCCGGATTTTTTCCATTTGCTAAAATCATTGCGCTGTTTGCTTCAAATATCCTAGAAGCGGCTTTTAATTTACTCTGCATACCGCCTGTTCCAAATGTGCTACCAGCACCACCTGCTTGTGCCAGAATCTTTTCATCGATTTTATCGATATAGCGATACATCTGAGCCTCGGGATTTGTAGTCGGATTATCTGAATAAAACCCGTCGATATCAGAAAGGACGATCAAAAGGTCTGCCGCGACAAGTTTTGCCATGATGGCTGACAGCTGATCATTATCGCCAAATTTTGTCAGATGATCTAATTCATCCACTGCTACAGTATCGTTTTCGTTCACGATAGGGATCGTGTCCATAATCAAAAGCTGTTCCAATGTATTCCTCACATTTTTACGACTTTCAGGATAATCTACCACGTCTCTTGTCACGAGGATCTGTGCCGTCTGTTGATTATATACACTGAATCTTTGATTATAGATATTCATCAGTTCGGCTTGACCAACAGCCGCCGCAGCTTGCTGTTCAGGAATCAAAGTCGGACGTTCTGACAAATGTAATTTATGCATACCAACGCCTACAGCTCCTGATGAGACTAAGATCACTTCCTTTCCCCGATTTCTAAGATCAGAAAGGACAAAAGCTAACTGATCGATTGCCGCAAGATTGATATTTCCATTGGGATAAATCAATGTACTTGTTCCTACTTTGACAATAATTCGTTTTGCATTTTTAATTTCTTTACGCATGTGACACCTCAATCAAATATCCACTCATTAATTTCGTTCTATTCTACTTGTTTTGACGAGTAAAGTCATGTAAAAAATAGTTTTTTTGTACAACTTGCAGTCGTTTGGAAAAAGAACGAATTAATGGTTTACTTTAAGATAGCAGAATTTCTTGAAGAATTTGTAAAGAAAGTCTTTTACAGCCTCGGATATGTTAGAATAGGAGTAGTTTATTTAGGGAGGAAAACCGGTGAGAAAAAGAGGATTTGAAGTTATTTCTAAATATAAAGATCAAAATATCAATCTACCGCAGCGCGCTACACATCATGCTGCTGGCTATGATTTTGAAGCAGCAGAAGAGGTCGTGATTCCAAGTATCTGGAAAGCAGGCTGGAAAAAGGGGTTGGAAACAGTCGCAGATGGATTGAAAAAAGATGTATCAGAAAATGAAAAACAATTGAAACCAACCCTCGTGCCTACTGGAATCAAAGCTTACATGGGAGAAGATGAATTTTTGCAGCTTGCTAACCGTTCAAGCAATCCGTTGAAGCGGTTTTTAGTGTTGACAAACGGAGTAGGTGTGATTGACAGTGATTATTACAATAATGAGGCAAATGAAGGCCATATCATGTTCCAATTCACCAACTTTGGTTTCAAGGATGTAGTGATCAAAAAAGGCGAGCGTATCGGCCAAGGGATCTTCTTGCCGTTTTTAAAAGCAGATCAAGATCAAACGACTGCTCAACGTCAAGGCGGATTTGGTTCTTCCAGTAAATAAAACGTTAAAGATACTTAAGCTTGATTTAATGTCTCATGATTAGGATAAAAGGAGGCGGTACAATGGCAAAAAAATCAAAAGTACAATTTGTTTGCCAAAATTGCGGGTATGTGTCGCCTAAGTTCTTGGGACGCTGCCCAAATTGCGGAAAATGGAATACGATGGTCGAAGAAATCGAACAAGATACAACGGACCGCAGAACTCGGACAAGTTTGACAGGAGAAAAAGCAAAACCAACAAAAATCGCAGACGTCGTCCCTAAAAAAGAACCTCGGATCAAAACAAAATTAGAAGAACTGAACCGTGTGTTAGGCGGAGGTGTGGTGCCAGGGTCTATGGTCTTGATTGGTGGCGATCCAGGTATCGGGAAATCCACTTTGCTGTTACAAGTTTCTCAGCAATTAGCAGCCATAGGCGGAAAAGTTTTATATGTATCCGGCGAAGAAAGCGCAGAGCAGATAAAATTACGCGCGGAACGCCTCGGAAGTATCAACACAGAATTTTATCTATACGCTGAAACAGATATGAACGAAATCAGTCGTGCCATCGAACATATCTCCCCTGATTATGTTATCATTGATTCCATCCAAACGATGACGCAGCCAGACATCACAAGTGTGGCAGGAAGTGTCAGCCAAGTAAGAGAAACCACTGCAGAACTACTCAAAATCGCTAAAACAAATGGGATAGCCATTTTTATCGTCGGTCATGTTACCAAAGAAGGCTCGATCGCCGGCCCAAGAATGTTAGAACATATGGTGGATACGGTGTTATATTTTGAAGGTGAACAACATCATAGTTTTCGGATTTTGCGAGCAGTAAAAAACCGATTTGGCTCAACGAATGAGATTGGGATTTTTGAAATGCATGAGCATGGATTGGAAGAAGTCGCTAATCCTTCACAGATTTTCTTAGAAGAACGCCTAGACGGTGCAACTGGCTCTGCTATCGTTGTGGCAATGGAAGGGACACGTCCAATTTTGGTAGAGATCCAAGCATTAGTCACACCTACTATGTTCGGAAATGCCAAACGAACAACAACAGGTCTTGATTTCAATCGGGTATCTCTGATCATGGCAGTGCTGGAAAAAAGAGCTGGGTTGCTTCTTCAGAATCAAGATGCTTACTTAAAAGCTGCAGGTGGGGTAAAATTAAATGAACCAGCGATTGATTTAGCTATCGCTGTCAGTATTGCTTCAAGCTATAAAGAAAAAGGAACACAGCCAACGGAATGTTTCATCGGTGAAATTGGACTGACTGGAGAAATCAGACGTGTCAGTCATATTGAACAACGAGTCAAAGAAGTCCAAAAACTCGGCTTCACAAAAGTATACCTACCTAAAAACAACTTAGGTAACTGGGAAGCGCCAAAAGGAATCGAGATAGTTGGAGTAGCAACTTTGGCTGAAACGTTGAAGCGTGTGTTCCGCTAACTAATAAATGATTGTCGAAACGGAGGAAAAACGATGCAAAAACGTGTCATTACTTTGCTGATGATCATTGTCGGCGCAAGCTTGGGTATTTCATTTTTACCCTCAGCTTGGCAGGCAATCGGTCAGCAGTCAAACGGATGGCTGAATAATACATTTACCAACAGCCTGTTAGGCGCACTTATTTTCTTTTTATTATCTTTGCTGTTGGCCAAACATATCTCAGCTATTATCAAACAAGTAGAACAAAAACTAAGTGAGGTCAGCTTGACTTATCTTCTCTTCGGTGCGATCGGTGCGATCATCGGATTGACTTTAGGTGTTGTGATCTCGACCCCTCTTTACAATATGGAAATTCCATTCGTCAATAGTGTATTGCCGATTTTACTGATGATCATCTTAGGCTATCTGGGATTGAGAATGGGAACGACACGAATCGAAGAATGGAAGAAAGTTTTTGGTTCACGAAGCAAAAAAATCGAGCAAGAAACAGCTAGTCAAGTTGAGAGTCAACTGTTAGAACGAAAATCAGGAGAAAATTTCCATAAATATAAAATCTTGGATACAAGCGTGATCATTGACGGTCGGATTTATGATATTACAAAGACTGGATTCTTAGAAGGAACCTTGATGATCCCTAATTTTGTTCTTTACGAACTACAATACATCGCGGACTCAGGGGATAGTTTGAAACGTGTGCGTGGTCGTCGCGGATTAGATATCCTAAATGCCTTGCAAAAAGAAGAGGGTATATCTGTCGAAATGTACGATGGGGACTTTGAAGATATCAGTGAAGTAGACAGCAAATTAATCAAATTGGCTAAGCTTTTAGATGGTGTCATTGTAACCAATGACTATAACTTGAATAAAGTTTCTGAATTCCAAAATGTACCTGTTCTTAATATCAATGCGTTGGCAAATGCCGTAAAACCAGTCGTCATCCCTGGTGAAACGATGAATGTTCTAGTAGTAAAAGCCGGGACAGAACGCCAACAAGGAGTAGCCTACCTAGATGACGGCACGATGGTTGTCGTAGAAGATGGACAGCATTACATGAATGAACGTATCGAAGTCGTTGTAACAAGTGCCCTTCAAACAGCTGCTGGACGCATGATCTTTGCTAAACCTGCACATGCAGGACGAGGAATCGACAATAAAAAAGAGACAGAGAAAAAGACTAAACAATCAAAATAAAAAAGAAATTCAGCCAACTGGTAAGGAAATTCAACCAGTTGGCTTTACTATTTACCTTAGAAAAGGTAAAATTTGTGCTGAGTGGCTTTAAATAAATGATATTTGAGAAGCCGTAACTGACGGAATTTTTGCTGTTAGTCAAAGTCTAGTTTGAAAGAAGAGGAAGAAAATGACGAAAGTACGCGTACGCTATGCACCAAGTCCAACTGGGCACCTGCATATTGGAAATGCAAGAACTGCATTATTCAATTATTTGTTTGCCCGCCACAATGATGGAGACTTTATTATTCGTATTGAGGATACTGACCAAAAACGTAATATCGAAGATGGCGAAAAAAGCCAGTTGGAAAACCTTGCTTGGTTGGGAATGGATTGGGATGAATCTCCTGAAAATCCTGGAGAATACGGCCCTTACCGTCAATCTGAACGTAAAGAAATCTATCAACCGCTGATTGATCAGCTGCTTGCTAGCAATCGAGCATACAAATGCTATTGCACAGAAGAAGAATTAGAAGCAGAACGGGAAGCACAACGCGCAAGAGGAGAAATGCCTCATTACGCAGGAACATGTGCGAACTTGACACCTGAAGAACAAGCAGAAAAAGAAGCACAAGGTCTAGAATCTGTTGTACGTTTCCGTGTGCCTCGCAATACAGAATACGCATTTACAGATATGGTGAAAGGCGCTATTTCGTTCGAATCCGATAATATCGGTGGCGACTTTGTCATCCAAAAACGCGATGGTATGCCAACTTATAATTTTGCTGTTGCGGTCGATGATCATTTGATGAAAATCACTCACGTTTTACGTGGAGATGACCATATTGCCAATACACCAAAACAACTGATGATCTATGAAGCATTTGGCTGGACACCACCAACCTTCGGACATATGACATTGATCATCAACAGTGAAACAGGTAAAAAACTAAGCAAACGTGACGAATCAATCTTGCAATTTATCGAACAATATCGCGAATTAGGCTATCTACCAGATGCAATGTTCAACTTTATTGCATTATTGGGCTGGTCACCTGTGGGCGAAGACGAAATCTTCGAACACCAAGAATTGATCAAAATGTTCGATCCAAAACGCCTAAGTAAATCACCCGCAGCTTTCGATGCGAAAAAACTGCAATGGGTAAACAACCATTACATCAAAGCAATGGATCTAGATGCATTTACTGACATGTGTCTGCCTTATCTAATCGCTGATGGACGTGTAGCAGAAAACCCAGATGAAAAGACAATCGAATGGGTGAAGAAGATCGTTAGCCTGTATCAACCTCAAATGAGCTATGCTGCAGAAATCGTTGATCTGTCTACGCTATTTTTCAATGAACATCCTGTATTGAATGAAGCAGCAAAAGAAGTACTTGCTGGTGAAACAGTTCCTACTGTTCTCCACGCATTTAAAGCACAGCTAGAACAAATGGAAGTAGTAGATGCTCCAACTGTAAAAGCTGCCATCAAAGCTGTTCAAAAAGAAACTGGCGTAAAAGGGAAAAATCTTTTCATGCCGATCCGTGTAGCTGTATCAGGACAAATGCATGGTCCAGAATTGCCTGAAACGATCGAATTGCTTGGTCGTGAAAAATCATTAGCACATTTAAATCAAGTACTGAACTAAACACGATGAACAGAAAAAAGTAAGCAGCTGATCATTACAAGAGAGATACCGGGTGGTGCAAGGTATCAATGAATGGTTGCCGAAATGCCTCTGGGAGTGGTCTTGGTGAAACACAGAAAACAGGAAAAACTGTTTTATAGGAAACAAAGTAGCCAAGAACGTATAACAGGCGTTAGCTGTCAGAGATAATCATTGATTATGAAGAAAAGTGGAACCACGCGGAAAGCGTCTTTTGATAAGGAAACTTATTTAAAAGGCGCTTCTTTTCTTTATAAGAAGATGATTTCCTACATAAAATTCTTACGAAAGGAGTGGAAAGTCATGAGTTGGTTTACCCGAGCGATTGATGCAGCAAAGAGAAACGATCCGGCTGCACGTTCGACAGCTGAGATCGTTTTGACATACCCTGGTTTTCATGCCTTGTTTTGGCATCGTTTCTCTCATTTTTTATATCAGCACCGGCTCTTTTTGTTGGCGAAGATCAATGCTCAATTCTGGCGTTTCCTGACTGGTGTTGAGATCCATCCAGGAGCAACGATTGGAACTGGCGTGTTCATCGACCATGGAATGGGAATCGTCATTGGCGAAACCGCAGAAATCGAGGACGATGTGATTTTATTCCATGGCGTAACATTAGGCGGCACAGGAAAAGAAACGGGTAAAAGACACCCAACTGTTAAACAAGGAGCCATGCTCTCTGCGAATGCGCAGATATTAGGACCGGTAACGATCGGAAAAAACGCAAAAATCGGTGCAGGTGCCGTTGTGTTGAAAGATGTTCCAGACGACGCTACAGCGGTAGGAGTACCAGCAAAAGTCGTTCGAATCAAAGGAGAAAAAGTGAGGAGATCAGAATGATAAAAATCTACAATACATTGACCAGAAAAAAAGAAGAATTCATCCCTATACAAAAGGGACATGTCGGTATGTATGTCTGCGGACCGACTGTGTATAATTATATCCATATCGGAAATGCTCGTAGCACCATTGCTTTCGATACAATTCGACGCTATTTTGAATATCGAGGCTATAAAGTCGATTTCGTATCGAATTTCACGGATGTAGACGATAAAATCATCCGTACAGCAAACGAATTAGGTATTACAGCACCAGAAGTTGCTGATCGTTTCATCCGAGCATTTGAAGAAGATACGAAAGCGTTGAATGTCGAGCCTGCTACACTGCATCCAAGAGTCATGGATCATATGCCAGATATTTTAGCATTTATTCAAGTGTTGGTTGAAAAAGGCTATGCTTATGAATCTTCAGGTGATGTGTATTACCGTACCCGTAAATTTGAAAATTATGGGAAATTAAGTGACCAATCCATCGATGAACTGGAAGTCGGAGCAAGTCAGCGTACAGGGGAAGAACAGCAGCAAAAAGAAGACCCATTAGATTTTGCTTTATGGAAACAAGCAAAACCTGGCGAGATTTCTTGGGATTCACCATGGGGCAAAGGACGTCCCGGTTGGCATATTGAATGTTCCGTTATGGCAACAAAACATTTAGGAGAAACCATCGATATCCATGGTGGAGGTCAAGATTTGGAATTTCCTCATCACGAAAATGAAATCGCACAAAGTGAAGCGAAAACAGGGAAAAAATTCGCTAATTACTGGATGCACAATGGCTATGTAACGATTGGCGAAGACGATGAAAAAATGAGTAAATCTCTAGGGAATTTCATCACTGTACATGAAATGATCAAAAACGTTGATCCACAAGTCTTGCGTTTCTTCATGGCGACCACACAATACCGTCGTCCGATCCGCTACAGTGAAACGACGATGAAAGAAGCAGCCACCAATTTACAACGACTGAAGAATACGTTTGACAATTTGAAATTCCGCCAAGAAACTGCCTCAGAGAATTTGGCAGATGATGCGGATAAAATCGCTTTGTTAGAAAATTTAGAACAGCGATTCATCGAAGAAATGGACGATGATTTTAATGCAGCAAATGGGATCACAGTGGTCTATGAGCTTGCTAAGTGGCTGAACACTTATCTAGACCAGCCGAAAGTTTCTGCCGCTGTCTTGGCACAAGGAGAAGCTTTATTCTCGCAATGGCTTTCGATCTTCGGTATTTTATTTACAGCAGAAGAGTTATTAGATGAAGAGATTGAACAATTGATCGAAGAACGAAATCAAGCAAGAAGCAATCGTGATTTTGCCCGAAGCGACGAAATTCGTGATTTGTTGAAAGAAAAAGGGATCTTATTAGAAGATACACCCCAAGGAACCCGATGGAGAAGAGAAGCATGAGAGATTACACACAATTGAACGGTTTAGCCTTGGCTTATGTTGGAGATGCGATTTACGAAATCTATGTTCGTGACCACCTGATTGATCAAGGAGAAACAAAACCCAATAAGCTGCATCGTGCGGCAACGAATTATGTTTCTGCGAATGCACAAGCCTTTTTGATTCAGCAAATGCTGGAAGAACATCTTTTGACAGAAGAAGAAGAACTTTATTATCGCAGAGGAAGAAATGCTAAAAGCCATACGAGCGCAAAAAATGCTGATGTTACGACGTATCGGGTCGCAACAGGGTTCGAAGCGCTCATGGGCTATCTGCATTTGACAAAACAAACCGAGCGGATGGAAGAATTGATCCGCTGGTGTATTCAGAAAGTTGGTGAAAAAAATGGGTAAAGAAAGAACAAACAAACATCAATCGAAACGTGGATTTGAAGACAAAAAACAAAATAGATATCCAAATAAAAAGCAAACTGGACGAAATCAGTCAGTTTCTGATCAAAATGAAGAAGCATTAGAAGATAATTTCGTCTTTGGACACCATGCCGCAGTAGAAGCGCTACAACAAGGGCGAGGGAATAAACTCTTTCTTCAAGAAGATTCACGAGGAGAAAAAGTAGAAGAACTGAAAGAAATCGCACGTGAACAAGCTGTGCCAGTCAAATGGGTTCCTAAACAAAAATTAGAAACTTTGAGCGATCACGGCGTGCATCAAGGAGTCGTTCTTGCGATTACACCTTATGAATATTTATCCCTTGACCAACTGATTGAACGAACAAAAGAGAAAAAAGAAGACCCCTTCTTTTTGATTTTGGATAGCATCGAAGATCCACACAATTTTGGGTCGATTTTACGGACAGCAGACGCAAGTGGCGTCGATGGTGTGATCATACCAAAACACCGAGCAGTTGGAATCACACCTATCGTAACAAAGACTTCCACTGGGGCAGTCGAACATGTCCCTGTTGCACGCGTGACGAATTTGGTACAAGCTGTGCAACAGCTCAAAGAAACAGGATTTTGGGTATTTGGCACAGATATGACCGGCACAAACTTCCAAAAATGGAATGCCAAAGGATCAATTGCTTTAGTCATTGGTAATGAAGGCAAAGGAATGAGTCCAGGATTGAAAAAAGAAATGGATGAATTGCTGACGATCCCGATGACCGGGCACGTCCAGAGCTTAAATGCCAGTGTTGCTGCTGGTTTGCTTATGTATCAGGCTTTTTCCCAACGTCAGGGGGAGTAGACCATGAAAAAACAGCTGTTGATTGTAGACGGCTACAACATGATTGGTTCGTGGCCGGAACTTGTCCAGCTTAAAAAGCAGGACAAAATGGCGGATGCAAGAGAAGCTCTTTTACATCGTTTATCAAATTATGCGAAATATGAAGGACTGGAAGTCATCGTTGTCTTCGATGCCCAACTAGTTCCGGGCATCCAACAAAATTATAAGAAATACCAGTTGGATGTTGTTTTTACGAAAGAAGACGAAACGGCTGACAGTTATATCGAGAGAATCGCTGGTCAGCTGAATGACCGTTTGACACAAGTGACAGTAGCGACAAGCGATTTAGCAGAACAGTGGATGATCTTTTCCCAAGGAGCATTACGAACTTCTGCTTATGAATTATATAAGACGATAAAAAAAACGGAAAAAACAATAGCCCAAGAAAATAAAGATATGCATTTTATTGATTTCCGACGTAATTCTCCATGGAATGAAGAGCAGTTAAAAAAATTGTCCCAAAAATTGGACGATTTAATGAGAAAAAATAAATAACATATCGTTCTAATCAGTTCGATGAATCATTGATGATAAGATTCCTCCATAAACGAATTTATGGAGGAATTATTTTATGTCTGAGGAGTTATTGCGCGCTGCACGTAATGGTGACGAAGAAGCATTTGCTGCCCTGTATCAAAAATATTTTCCACTTTTACTACGTTTGAAAAACACCTATTATTTAAGAAATTATGTTTCTGAGGATTGGGAACAAGAAGCAAGGATCGCTTTATATCAGGCATTGAGAACTTACGAAAAAAGCAAAGGTGTTAGCTTTGGAAGTTATTATAAAAGCATTATAAGCAATCAAATCTATTCTCTATTGAGGAAGCAGAACGCGCTGAAGCGTCGTGATCAAAAAGATGAAGTCTCAATCGACCAAAAAATAGAGACAGAAGGACCAGACTTTTTAGCAGAGATCACATTGCAAGAACCTTTAGCGATTCAGCATCTTTTATTAAAAGAAGCAATCGAAAATTGCGAAATCCAGTTTTCAAAAATAGAAGCTAAAATTTTTCATTATTATATGCAAGGCGTTGATTTTGTAGACATGGCTGAATGTTTAGCAATGGATCACAAGCAAGTAATGAGCGCTTACGGGAGAGTAAAACTCAAAATAAAAAAACACTTGAAATTTTATAATGAGGAATAATTTAGAAAAATCTTAATGAGCTTCTTATTTATTTTTATTGCATTTCTTTTTTTTTTATGGTAAACTTGAAAATTTTAAAAATATGTGGTATAGTTGATAGTAGAGGTGAACTGTATGCCAACAACTTTAGCTTCAATCAAGAAAGATTTAGAAGGTCGTATCGGCAGCCCAATCATGTTGGTTGCTCAGACAGGAAGAAAGCGTCAAACAGAACGCCGCGGCGTTTTAACAGAAACCTATCCTTCAGTATTCGTTGTTGATTTGGATCCTGAAGAAAATTCTTTTGAACGAGTATCTTACAGCTATTCAGATGTACTTACTCGGACAGTTGAGATCGAATTTTTAACTGAAGCAGTTTAAAAAGCAAACGAGCCTGAGATTCGTAAGGTTCGTTTGCTTTTTTGTGTGCGAATCGGTATGCTAAGAATAAAAAAGCAGGGGGCGTTTGCTTAGTGGAATATCAGGTAAAGAAATTTGAAGAATTGTCAACAGCAGAGTTTTACGCGATCGTCAAAGAACGAATCGCAGTTTTTGTTGTGGAACAACAGTGTCCTTATCAAGAAGTTGATGACATTGATGGACAAGCTTGGCATACGTTTTTTCAAGATACTGATGGGAAGGTCCTTGCCTACACGCGAGTATATGAAGAAGCGGAGAGTATCCATTTTGGACGTGTCCTTGTTCATCAGGACAACCGTAAAGATGGTTTAGGAAGAAAGATTGTTCAAGAAACGATTAACATGATCCAGAAAAATTTTCCAGAAAAACCAATCGTGATCGGCGCACAAGAATACCTACAAGCTTTTTATGAGTCGTTTGGATTCAAGGCAATCTCAGATGTGTATTTGGAAGATGATATTCCACATATCGACATGAAAAAGGAACAAGTAGCAAGTTAAGAATCTAAAAAAAGAAAGCCGACACTGAAAATCGGCTTTCTTTTTTTTTAGATTCTTTGTTATTTAGAAGTATCGGAAAGATTTGTTTGCTCTACTGGATGTGTATTGTCTTCTGCCACTTGTTTGGCAAGAAGATCGCGTATGTCACTAAGATAATCTTCTGCAGTAGGAGTTTCTTCCACTTCCACTTGCTCTTCTTTGGAGCGTAAATTCTTCGCACGGTTTGCCGCTTTGACAACTAAGAATAAGACAAAACCAGTGATCAGAAATGTAATGATAGCACTAATAACGTTACCAAACGCAAATGTGACGCCTTTTGTCGGCGACCAGTCAAGAATTGAAAGTGCTCCTTCTAAATCAGAAGTACCTGTGATCATTGCGACAAACCAACCTATTAGTGGTGTGATCAAGCCTTGCACCACTTGGTTTACGATGCTTGTAAACGCACTACCAATAACAACGCCGACAGCAAGATCCAAGACATCTCCACGCATGATGAACTCTTTGAATTCTTTGATCATGAATGACCCTCCCTTCTTTTATTTGTCTTTAGTATATCGAAAAATAAAAAATAAAAAAACAATATACGCTTTTAGCCGTCTGTTTCTTTTGATAAAAAACATCTATGCTATACTATAAAGTGTAACATCATTTAGAAAAAACGGCGAATTGCCTGAACTTATAAATTTCAAGCAGAGGAATAAGTAAAAAAGGCAGGTTGACCCATTAAAAGAGTAAGCGGGCAATCATCTGTGAAAAGGAGCATATAAATATGGTGTATCAATTGGCAGAAGGCGTGAATCTTCATGTCTTACCAACAAAACAATACAAAACGATCCGGATTTTTATCCGTTTTACTGCGCGTCTGCAACAAGAAGTCATCACGAAACGTTCACTTCTCAGCAGCATGTTGGAAACAAATAGTTTGAATTATCCGGATCAGACAAAGTTAAGTGCGCAACTTGCAGAGCTTTATGGCGCAAGCTTTGGATTATCAGTTAGAAAAAAAGGAAATTTACATTGGCTAAACGCAGGGATCAGTTTTGTGAATGGTGAATATGTCAATGATCCAAACCTTTTTTCTCAAGCGGTAGATTTTTTAAAAGAGGTTTTATTTTATCCAAATATTAAAAATCATCAGTTTGATCAGTTGACGTTTGACTTGGAAAAGAACAATCTGCGTCTATATTTGGAAAGTTTGAAGGAAGATAAACAAACTTTTGCTTCCTATGCCTTGCAAGAACTTTATTTTGAAAACAGCCCGGAACAAAAGATCCCAGGGTTGGGCGTAGTCGAAGATCTGGACAAGATCACTGCTAGTTCGCTAGCGTCCTACTATCAAGAAATGATGGCAAATGATCAAATCGACATTTTTGTTGTCGGCGATGTTGATCCGGACAAAGCAGCTGAAGCAGTTGGGCAATTACCATTTGAGTCGCGGGAAACAGTTTATCCAGATCTGTTTTATACCCAGCCTCAAGTGAATATCGTGAAGGAACGACAAGTACGTGAGCCAATCGTTCAAGCAAAGCTGAACCTAGCTTATCAGACAAATGTATATTACGATGAACCAGAACGTTTTGCGCTAATGGTCTTTAACGGTTTATTTGGCGGTTTTCCTCACTCTAAACTTTTCATGAATGTCAGAGAGAAAGAAAGTCTAGCTTATTATGCCTCTAGTAGCGTGGATACGTTCCGAGGATTCATGAGTGTCCAAACCGGTATCGATGAAAAGAACCGAAATCAAGTACTTCATCTGATTCACGAGCAATTAGAAAGTTTGCGAAATGGTGAAATAACAGAGTTGGAACTGTCTCAGACAAAAGCAATGCTGAGAAACCAATATCTGCTTTCTCTAGACTCTCCGCAAGCGGCAATCGAAGCTTCTTTTTTGGACAGCTGGCTGCCGGAAACAAAATTATCTGATGAAGAATGGTTGAAACGTATGGAGAGCGTAACGATCAAAGAGATACAACAAGTAGCTGAGCAAATCGAATTGCAGGCAATCTTCTTTTTAGCAGGAGGAAATGCAAATGAATAAAACAGAATATGAGCAAATCAATGAAACACTTTATCATGAAGTACTGCCAAACGGTTTGACCGTGTATTTGTTGCCTAAAAATGACTATCACAAGACATATGGTTTGTTCAGTACGAATTATGGTTCGATCGATAACGAATTTATTCCCTATGGTGAAAAAGAAAAGGTGAAAGTTCCAGATGGAATTGCCCATTTTTTAGAACATAAGTTGTTTGAAAAAGAAGATGGTGATGTCTTTCAATTATTTGGGAAACAAGGAGCTTCCGCCAATGCTTTCACAAGTTTTACGAAAACCAGCTATCTGTTTTCTACGACGGATCAGGTAGAAAAGAATCTGACGACTCTGATCGATTTTGTACAAGCACCTTACTTCACAGAAGAAACTGTAAACAAGGAAAAAGGAATCATCGGTCAGGAAATCCAAATGTATGAAGACGACCCTAACTGGCGGATGTTTTTTGGCATACTAAATAACTTGTATCCTACACACCCATTGCATATCGATATTGCGGGCACGGTTGAAAGTATCGACAAAATCACAGCTCAAGACTTGTATACGTGCTATCGGACGTTTTATCAGCCAAGCAATATGGTTTTATTTGTAGTTGGTAAGATGGAGCCTGAGAAATTGATGAAACTTATTCGGGAAAACCAAGAAGCAAAAAATTTCCCTCCAAAGCAAGAAATTGTACGTTATTTCCCTGAAAACACAAAAGAAATCATCAAACAAAGTGCATTGGAAGCAGCCATTACACGAGATAAATTTGTACTTGGTATTAAAGGATTAGACACATTGCCGCAAGAAGGAACAGAACTGTTACGCTATAAAACAGCAATCAATCTGTTGTTCCAAATGATTTTAGGCAATACTTCTCGAAACTATCTAGCGATGTACAATCAAGGAATTATCGATGACAGCTTTGGTTTTGAATTCAGCTTGGATCGTGAATTTCACTTTGCGGACTTCAGCGGAGATACGGACGAACCAGAGAAAGCAGCAGAAAAAGTCAAAGAAATCATTCTTGGATTCGCTGATGATCCGGAAGTGTCAGAAACAAATCTCGATTTGCTGAAGAAGAAAATGCTTGGACAATATTTCCAATCATTAAATTCGATCGAATATATTGCCAATCAATTTACGCAAAGTTTATTTGGCGATCGAACTTTATTTGATCTTCCTGAAATCATCGATTCGATCCAAATGAAAGACGTACTGGCAGCTGGGGAAGCATTTATAAGTGAAGAGGCCTTCAGCGAGTTTTACATGAGACCAAAATAAACCAGTATTTTATGAGGAAAAGTCTTAAATTTCGTTTTAGACTTGTAGTAGGAACCTCCTCCAAAATCAGCTTTTATGGTATTCTTAGTTGTGTTGGAAAAATTAGTGAGAAAATAAAACAAATCATGCTCTCTTTTAATCAACTTATATTAAAATAAAATCAAACGAAGTAATCAAAGAGGTTGTGACAGAAGTGGTCAGCTTCAAGAAAAGAAGGAATTTACGAAAATTGCTTCTCAAATTTTTGTGATATTTCGGCTTATTGCCGAAGAAGCTACTTCTGGAACACCGTGTACCAAGAGGTTGTGAAAAAGCTGCCCTGCATCAAGTAATAAGAACAGCCAAGTAAAAACAGATTCTGATGTTTTTAACTTGGTTGGACTTATTACCGCAGATGCAAGCTTTTGAACACCGTTTAAGGAAGAGGTTGTGAAATCAGCGTTTTGACCTGAGTATTAGAGAAACATACGGAAAAATATCTCCTTATATTTTGCCGGTTTTTGAGCTAATACCGAGGAACAGCTGATTGAATACCGTTTAAGAAAGAGGTCGTGAGCCTGCCGTTTAACTCTGAGTCACAAGGAACAAGTTCAAAAAACAGCTTCTTATATTTATTGGATATTGTGACTTGTGACCGAGGAGTTGGCAGGAGAACAATGTTTATTCGGAAAAAAGGAGCTGTGACATGACTTTTGTCACAGCACCCAAACATAACGTCTTTCGTTGCAACAGCAGATGCTTCGGAGAATCAAACAGACTGGAGAAGATGAACGAGTGGCTTTTGAAACCATCGGAGAAAAATTACGGCAAGCACGCCTGAATAAAAAAATATCTTTAGATGAATTACAGCAGATTACAAAAATTCAAAAACGTTATTTGGAAGCAATCGACAATGATGATTTTGACCAATTGCCTGGTAAATTTTACGTGCGGGCATTTATTCGGCAATACGCTGAAGCTGTAGGAGAAGATGGAGACCATTTAGTCGATGTTTTTGATGGGAAAAGCAAATTGACAGGATCGGTCCCTGAACGTCCGCAGCCTGAAACAGTAAGTACTTCTAGAAAAGCAATGCATCAGGAAGAATCGCATCCAAGTCGCTTTTGGACAAGTCTTCCTGTCATTTTATTAGGATTGGTTGCTTTGGCGATTGTCGTTGTCGTGGGCTATATGACTTGGCAAGATCGTCAAGCTGATCCAATAATCGGAGACACAGCTTCTTCACTTAAAGTAGAAGGATCAGTCGAGGAGTCCTCTTCCTCAGAGCAAAGCACGCAGACCAAAGAGTCTTCTACAGTAGAATCAACAGCAAAATCAAGTGAAGAAAAGAAAATGGCAATAGCTACAGGAGAAGATTCTGGCAGTGCCATCGCAGTAAATATCACAGACGCTACCAAGCCTGTAACCCTTGAATTTACTGCTGTCAATCGTGTATGGTTAGGTGTGCTAGTAGACAATGCCTATGTTTATCAAGGGACACTGGCAGCAAATGAAACACAGAGTACCGTGTTACCGGAAACAGCAACAAATGCGACCATCACGATTGGTGCAGCAAGCAATGCAACGATCAAAGCGAATGGAGAATCCGTACCAGTTAATCCAGGGGAAAACAATCAGAGTCCAAAAAATGTGAACCTTACTCTTCAATACGCAGAGTGATCGTATAAATTAGTTTACGCATCTGTTTACTTGCAGGTATAAAAAAGAAGGATCGTGACAAATCTGTGTCGCGATCCTTCTTCGTTAATTCAAAAAGATCAATTTCAATAAAAATACTCCCTTGAATAAATTCATTTGGAAAAGTAAATAATATCGGTGGAAACTTCGCTGATAGTCACGTAGAATAGGGAAGAAAGGAGTCGATAGTGTGAATTTACCAAATAAATTAACTGTACTTAGAATTTGTATGATCCCGATTTTCGTTTTGGTTGTAGGTTTACCTTTAGATTGGGGACAACTTAACGTAGGAGACACCACACTGGCTGTCACACAGCTAGTAGGTGCAGTTATTTTTGCTTTAGCTAGTATCACAGACTGGTTAGATGGAAAAATTGCCCGTGCGCGAGGCCTTGTCACTAATTTTGGCAAGTTTGCGGACCCGTTGGCAGATAAAATGCTAGTTATGACTGCTTTTATCATGTTGGTTGACCAAGGAAAGGCCCCTGGTTGGGTAGTAGCGATCATTGTCTGTCGTGAATTAGCCGTCACAGGCTTGCGTTTACTACTTGTCGAACATGGAGAAGTCATGGCTGCAGCTTGGCCGGGAAAAGTCAAGACGGCTACACAAATGGTTGCTATTATCTTGCTGTTTATCAATAATATCCCATTCAGCCTGATCGGTATTCCAGTAGATCAAATCATGCTTTATGCTTGTCTGATCTTTACTATCTATTCAGGTGTGGATTACTTCATCAAAAACAGCGGTGTGTTCAAAGGATCAATGTAAGTATCGTTTAGTGGAGAGGTTGTGAGCCTGCCGTCTAACTCTGAGTCACAAGGGATAATTTCAAAAAACAGCTTTTCATGTTTTATGTATATTGTGACTTATGACCGAGGTTTTGGCAGGAGAACACTGTTTATTTGGAACAAGGAGCTGTGACAAGATTTTTGTCACAGCTCCTTGCCCTCTTTTTAAATAAAAAAATATAAAAATACAGCGTATACTATATAAGGGAGCGGGAAGTAATGAAAGCAGAAATAATAGCTGTCGGAACAGAACTTTTACTAGGACAAGTCGTGAATACGAATGCCACTTTCTTGTCAGAACAGCTAGCTGATCTAGGTATCGAAGTTTATTATCAAACAGTTGTAGGAGATAATCAGCAGCGTTTAGAAGAGTTGATTGCTCTAGCTGAAACAAGAAGTGAACTCATACTCTTATGTGGCGGATTAGGACCGACAGAAGATGACCTGACAAAAGAAGCAACTGCGGCTCACCTCGGTAAGTCTCTCATACAAAATACGGAAGGATACAAAAAATTATTGGTATATTTTGAAACAACCCATCGAAAAATGACCAAAAACAATCTGCAACAGTCCCAGATCATCGAAGGCGGGATTCCTCTACCAAATCGTACAGGGCTTGCTTTAGGGACTTTTTATCAAACAGATACACATGCGTATATCCTTCTTCCCGGTCCGCCTAATGAGTTGAAACCAATGTTTGTGGAACAAGTACGTCCTTTACTAGAGGAACGTTTTCCTTCTGAAGAAAAACTAATTTCTAAAGTTTTGCGCTTTTATGGGATTGGTGAATCGCGACTGGTCACTGAGCTAAAAGATCTGATTGAAACACAGATCAATCCAACGATCGCACCATATGCCAAACCAAATGAAGTGACATTACGACTGACAGTGAAAACAAATGATGTTCAGGCAGGGAATCAAGCTCTTTTAGCATTAGAAGAAAAAATCCAAGAACGAGTAGGGGAATATTTTTATGGATACGGCGATGATAATTCGCTAGCAAAAGTCGTAGTGGAACTACTGAAAGAAAACAAGCAGACTGTAACAGCAGCGGAAAGTTTGACAGCCGGCGCCTTCCAAGCCGCATTAGGCGACATTGCTGGTGTATCTGAAGTATTTCCAGGCGGATTCGTTACCTACTCGCTCCAAACAAAAGCTGGTTTTCTGGAGATTGATCCGGAGCTATTAGCAGAATATGGAACAGTCAGCAAAGAATGTGTGGAGCAGATGGCCATTCAAGCACGTGAGATAGCAAGAACAGATTACAGTGTAGCTTTCACCGGAGTGGCTGGACCGGACACGTTAGAAGGTCAATCTGCAGGAACAGTATGGATCGCTATTTCATCTAAAGACGGCGTGGTTTCGGAAAAATATCACTTTGCCAGAGATCGTGCTGCTATCAGATATAATGCGGTTATGCAAGGATTTGATCTTTTGAGAAAACAGCTTTTAAGAAAATGATAAATGCGAATATTTGTTCGGTTTTTTCTTGCTTTTTTTCACTAAAAAAGATATGATAAGGATAATGAAATGTTGCTCTGATTTGTAAATATAAGGAGGATTATCGTATTGGCAGATGATCGTAAAGCAGCCTTAGATGCTGCACTGAAAAAAATTGAAAAGAGCTATGGTAAAGGCTCTATTATGAAATTGGGCGAAAAAATCGACCAGCAAATCTCTACAATTCCAAGTGGCTCTCTTGCGTTAGATGTCGCTTTAGGTGTCGGCGGTTATCCCCGTGGACGTATTATCGAAGTATACGGACCTGAAAGTTCAGGTAAAACAACAGTGGCGCTACATGCTATTGCAGAAGTACAAAAAAATGGCGGAACTGCCGCTTTTATCGATGCTGAGCATGCGTTAGATCCGCAATATGCACAAAAATTAGGTGTGAATATCGATGAACTACTTCTTTCACAGCCTGATACAGGAGAACAAGGTCTGGAGATCGCTGATGCTTTAGTATCAAGTGGAGCTGTAGACATCGTAGTAGTCGATTCAGTTGCCGCTTTAGTTCCACGAGCAGAAATCGACGGCGAAATGGGCGACTCACATGTCGGGTTACAAGCACGTTTGATGTCTCAAGCATTGCGTAAACTCTCTGGTTCGATTAACAAAACAAAAACAATCGCTATTTTCATCAACCAAATCCGTGAAAAAGTAGGCGTGATGTTTGGGAATCCAGAAATCACGCCTGGAGGACGCGCATTGAAATTTTACGCAACGATCCGTTTAGAAGTACGCCGTGCAGAACAATTGAAACAAGGAACAGATATTGTTGGTAACCGTACAAAGATCAAAGTCGTGAAAAACAAAGTAGCACCTCCTTTCAAAATCGCTGAAGTAGATGTCATGTATGGCTTAGGTATCTCACAAGAAGGAGAACTTCTAGACATGGCAGTAGAAAAAGACATCGTTGATAAAAGTGGTGCTTGGTATTCTTATAAAGAAGATCGGATTGGCCAAGGACGGGAAAACGCTAAAATCTATATGGCTAATCATCCTGAAATGATGGCAGAAGTTTCTGCTCTAGTTAGAGCAGCTTATGGTATTGGCGAAGAAGTCGCTGTCCCAGAAGATGAAAAAGGACAAGAAGAATTGCCTTTAGAAGAATAAAAATCATGATAAACAAAAACGGCTGGTCTGAAGAGTAGGTACTCTCCTTGACCTGCCGTTTTTTTATTGAATAAAGAAATCGTGAGTTATTTAATTATACGAGTGGGTACATAAAATAAAAATATCTGTTCATCTACAAAGAATAATTTAATAGAAAAGTTTCTCAATTTAAAGGTTTACCTATATGAAACTAGTGTCATTTATTTTAAAAACCATCGTTTAATGAATAAGTAGAAAGCCATTTCTTTGTTTATTTAAAGTTGACACTACGGGGTACAAACATTAGAATAAAGTTGTGCATGTTTTTTGTACACATATATGCGAAGATGCATATTGACAAGTTTAGAATAATTTATCATAGAAGCTGTATAGATGATAAAAATGAAAAAGATAGTATGGAGGTGGATTTTATGGTATTCAACATTCTCCTCGCTATCATCGGTTTAATTGTCGGTCTTGGTTTAGGGTTTATGGTCGCAAAGTCACGTCACGAGAAAGAAATAGCTGGTGCACAATCATCAGCTGCTGGAATCATCGATAGTGCAAAAAAAGAAGCAGAAACTCTAAAAAAAGAAGCATTGTTAGAAGCTAAGGAAGAAAATCAGAAATACCGTTCTGAAGTTGAAAGTGAGCTGAGAGAAAGTAAGTTAGAATTAAAATCTCAAGAGAATCGTTTGATTCAACGCGAACAAACGCTGAATCGTAAAGATGACTCGTTAGAAAAACGCGAGAACTCACTTGAAAGTAAAGAAGAAGCACTTAGTTCAAAACAGCAATTAATTGAAGAGCGAGAAAAAGACGTTGAAAAAATGATTGAAGATCAACAAAAAGAACTAGAAAAAATTGCTGGTTTATCAAAAGAGGACGCACGAGATGTCATCATGAAATCGACTGAAGAAGAGCTGAATCATGAGTTAACTCTAATGGTAAAAGAATCTGAACAGCGTGCCAAAGAAGAAGCAGATCGCAAAGCGAAAAACTTATTATCATTAGCGATTCAACGCTGCGCAGCAGATCAAGTTTCAGAAACGACTGTTTCAGTCGTTACCCTTCCGAATGATGAAATGAAAGGTCGTATCATTGGACGAGAAGGTCGTAATATTCGAACGCTTGAGACGCTGACTGGTATCGATTTAATCATCGATGATACACCGGAAGCAGTTGTTCTTTCCGGATTCGATCCAATCCGAAGAGAAATCGCACGGATGACCTTGGAAAAACTGATACAAGATGGACGAATCCATCCAGCGCGTATCGAAGAAATGGTCGAGAAATCTCGTAAAGAAATGGATGAACGTATTCGCGAATACGGGGAAGAGGCAGCGTTTGAAGTCGGTGCTCATACACTTCATCCAGATCTAATCAAGATCATCGGACGTCTGCGATTCAGAACTAGTTATGGACAAAACGTCTTGAAGCATTCGGTCGAGGTTGCAAAATTAGCTGGTATCTTAGCAGCAGAGCTTGGCGAAGATATCCAATTAGCAAAACGTGCCGGGTTGCTCCATGATATTGGGAAAGCACTTGACCATGAGATTGAAGGATCTCACGTTGAGATCGGTGCGGAATTAGCTGCCAAGTACAAAGAAAACCCAGTAGTAATCAACGCGATCGCTTCTCATCATGGAGATGTGGAAGCTACTTCTGTTATCTCTGTCCTTGTAGCTGCAGCAGATGCGCTCTCAGCAGCAAGACCTGGTGCGCGAAGTGAATCATTAGAAAACTATATCCGTCGTTTAAGAAGTCTGGAAAATATTTCGAACAGCTTCGCCGGTGTAGAATCAAGTTACGCAGTTCAAGCTGGACGCGAAGTTCGGGTAATGGTCAAGCCAGAAGAAATCTCGGATTTAGACGCTGTTCGTTTAGTACGTGATATTCGTAAACGAATCGAAGAAGAACTGGATTATCCTGGACACATCAAAGTAATCGTTATTCGGGAAACTCGTGCAACTGATTATGCTAAATAATAAAAAATACAAAAGAAGAGCCGCGGCAAAAGCCACAGCTCTTCTTTTTTTGTAAGGCACGAAAAAACATTGCTATCATTATTTTTTATTCAACATCTCAAGATCTTTCTCGATCGTCGTATTGATTCCTTTGATGACGGCTGGGATGAATCCTGCTTCTTCTAAGGCAACTACACCTGCAACAGTTGTACCGCCAGGAGAAGAAACTTGGTCTACAAGTTCCCATGGATTTTTATCACTTGAAAGGAATTTTTGACAAGAACCCATAATTGCTTTTGCAGCAATCTCAGTTGCTGTCTGTTTGGACAAACCGTTCAGTACACCAGTCCGTCCCATCGCATCGATCAGCATGTAAACGAATGCGGGTGAGCTGCCAGCAAGGCCAATGAATGTACTGAAATCTGATTCTGCTAAAGGATAGACGCTGCCGATTGCTTCAAAAATCATCGTAGCTTGCTGAAGCTGTTCCTCCGTGGCAGCTTCATTTTTGCAAATCGCAGAAACGCCTGCTCCTACGCTGACATTGACATTCGGCATCACACGTACGATGGAGGCCTGAGGATCTTCAAGCGCTGTTTCTAAATCTGTTAATGATTTTCCTGAAGCAATAGAAATGAATAAGACTTTCTGGCTATATTCTCTTAGTTCTTCCAATACTTTTTCAATGATTTTTGGTTTCACGGCTAAAAGAACGATATCTGATTGTGATGCAACTTCCTGATTACTTTTGCATGCATGGACGCCAGTTTCAGCAGCAAATTTTTGTGCATTTTCAAAATGTCCACTGGAAACGAACACCTCTTCTTTCGAGACTGTTCCTTTTTTTAATAAACCATCAATAATAGCTTGTGCCATATTCCCTGTGCCGATAAATCCTACTTTCATGTTATCCTCTCCTTTAGCATTAGGATATCTTTCTTTTTCTATCATCGCAAGCAAAGAACAGGTCTAAAGTGGAAAAATTAAAATAAATAAGATAACATTGGGGTATGACACAAAAGTATACAAGTTAGGAATGGGAAAATGTGAAAAATAAACGATACTTGATGCTGCAATGGATAAAGGAACATAGTCTGATTTTAAAACTGATTTTTTTCGGCTCCGTGTTAGTCTTTGTGGCAAATCAAGTCGCAAATATTGCTAATGGCATGAGTTGGCAAGATATTTGGCAAAGGATGGGACAACAAAGCCACATGACGATCCTGCTCATGATTCTGGCTGGAATGCTGGGTGTCACTCCGATGTTGTTGTATGATTGGGTGACGATCAGAGTCTTAGAAAAACAAGGAAAACCAAAAATGGAAAGAAAAGAGTTTCTTCTTGCTGCGTGGGTAACAAACACGATCAACAATCTCGCCGGTTTTGGTGGTGTGGTAGGAGCAAGCCTGCGAGCTAGTTTTTATGGAAAGCAGACAAATAGAAAAATGGTTTTAGCCACTGTATCAAAAGTCGCACTATTTATGCTGACTGGTTTGTCTGTATGGTCGTTTCTTACATTTATTGATGTCTTTTTTATTCAGTCAGAAAGTATTTTTCGAAGCTATTGGATCTGGCTTTTCGGCGGTAGTTTTTTAGCACCAGTCATTTTCTTTTTTGCTTATCTAAAGAGAAAGACCTTGTTCTCTGAGTTTTATCCAAAAGGCTTGCTTGGTCTGCTACTGGCATCCTTTGGACAATGGACGGGAGCCCTTGCGGTATTTTTGATCATCGGCAAGTTGATGAGAATAGATATTTCGATGCTTTCGATCTATCCTATGTTCATGATTGCTACATTGATAGGAATGCTGACGATGGTCCCAGGGGGAATGGGGACTTTTGACGTTTTGATGATCTTAGGAATGAGTCAATTGTCTGTTCGGCAAGATGTAGCAGTAGTTTGGCTATTATATTATCGGTTGTTTTATTATGTTCTACCTTTTATGACGGGACTTCTATTGTTCATCACACATACAGGAGTCAAAATCAATCGATTTTTAGATAACATTCCGCGACTGTTTTTCCAAAAGGTTGCGCATATCGTGCTCGTAAGTGCTGTCTATTTTGCGGGAATCATGATGGTACTTCTATCAACAATCACTAATCTGTCTGCAATCAGTCGGCTATTTCAAGTATTATTGCCGTTCTCATTCAATTTTTTAGATCAGACAGTGAATCTATTGGTTGGCTTTTTATTACTCGGCCTTGCTCGAGCACTTTCAGTAAAAGTCAAAAAGGCATTTCTGCCTACGATTGCTTTACTATCTTTTGGTATTTTAAATACAATCACACGTACGTTATCTTGGCAGTTGATATTGGTATATGTCTTGATTCTGTTAGCTGTGTGGTTATCCAGAAAAGAATTTTATCGAACAAAATTCGTTTATTCTTGGGGAGCTATAATCTTTGATGCTAGCTTGTTCGGCTTTTTGTTTATCGTTTACGCAATTGCAGGCTATCACAGCGGACGCTTTTTAGTCGGTCGAATAACAGGAAACCATTTTATTTTGTTTCCTTCAGATGATGTGTGGTTCTCAGGGCTTATTGGTTTGGGCATCTCATTGCTAGCTTTAGTGGCGCTTTATCAATATTTAGCTGAAGATACTACGAAGCTTGGCAGTGAGTACGAAAAAGACCGTTTTGACCGTTTATTGGAAACATACGGAGGCACAGCTACAAGCCATCAGCTTCGCTTGTCAGGTTACAGTTATTTTTATTACCAAGAAGATGACCAAGATCAAGTCGTTTTTGGTTATCAGATCAAAGGAAACAAATGCTTTGTTTTAGGAGATCCAGTTGGAAATCCTAAAATGATGCGGGCAGCAACGAATCAGTTTATGAAACAAGCAGATTGTTTAGGCTATCAGCTTGCGTTTTATAAGATATCAGAAAGCTACGTAGTGATGCTTCATGAATTGGGTTTTCACTTCACGAAAGTAGGTGAAGCAGGGATTGTTGATCTAGCAACAGAAGACTTGTCTCGGCTGAGTCAGCAACTTGAATATCAACGTTTGATGAAAGAAGGATACCATTTTACTTGGTACGATCAACTGCCAGAAGAATTACATCAAGCTGTAAATGAAGTTTCACAAAAATGGCTTCAAGGTGCACGAGAAAAATACTTCTCTGTGGGACGATTTGATAAATCATATGTATTATCTAGCGGTGTCGGTATTGTCCGTAAAGATCAAAAAGTCGTTGGCTTCATCACCGCTCAGCCGATGACGAAGAAGCAGGCGGGATATGATTTGTTGCGGGTCTTACCTAAAGAATCTGAGGAATTAGCTGACTATCTGTTAGCCAATCTGTTTATTGTATACGAGAAAATGGGCTACTCGGAAGCGAATCTAGGCTTAGCTCCATTAGCTAATGTTGGAGAAACAGATTTTTCTTTCTTTCAAGAAAAAGTCATGCATATCGTATATAATTATGGTAATTTTTTCTATTCCTTCCAGTCTGCTTATGAAAAGAAATTAAAATATGTCGATCATTGGGAAGGACGTTACTTTGCTTATAGGAAAGGAAGTAATTTCGGATTTGCTACCATGCAGCTACTCAGTCTGATAGGAAAAGAAAAAGGAAATGTTCCGAGTTTGGCAGAAGAAGTGCTCACAGAATTATAAGAATCACTAGAACTTGTTTGGATTATGAAGAGAAAATTCTGTGAAAGCTGTTGAAACGATGACAAAATCAACCACTAGGCAGACATAAGCTATACTTTTATTTTTCCCTATGATAGAATACTTGCGACTTAGACTTTTCGAATGGGTGAGAGGATGGAATTGATTGAAAAAGCGCCAGCCAAGATAAATTTAGGACTGGATGTATTATATAGACGGCAAGATGGGTATCATGAGTTGGAAATGGTGATGTCGAGCGTAGACTTGGCAGATCATCTATTTTTTGAAGAAATAACAGAAGACAAAATCATTGTAGAAACAAATAAAGCATTTTTACCGGTAGATGAACGGAACAATGTTTATCAAGCTGCTTTATTGCTAAAAAATAAATACAATATCAAAACCGGTGTCAAGATCTTTGTTAAGAAGAATATTCCAGTAGCAGCTGGATTAGGCGGAGGAAGTACAGACTGTGCAGCTGCTCTAAGAGGGATCAACCAATTATGGAATCTGGGCTGTTCGTTAGAAGAACTGGCAGAAATCGGTTTGGAAGTCGGTACAGATGTTCCTTACTGTGTCTACGGAAGTACGGCATTTGTCGGTGGCAAAGGGGAAGAAATCCAAGTATTACCTTCTATGCCACAGTGCTGGGTTGTGTTGGTCAAACCAAGAATGAGTGTCTCTACACGTACAGTGTTTAGAGAAGTAGATACGCAAGCCATCCAACATCAAGACATCCACGGACTTGCTGAAGCCATCCGAGAGCAAGATTATCAGCAGATGATCAAAAAAATGGGAAACAGTTTAGAAGATATAACGGGAAAGCGGCATCCAGTCATCCATCAAATCAAAGAGCGTATGATCAAGTACGGAGCAGATGCCGCATTGATGAGTGGAAGCGGACCAACCGTTTTTGCCTTGTGTCAACATTATTCAAGAGCGCAGAGAGTATATAATGGGTTAAAAGGTTTTTGTGAGGAAGTTTATTTAGTACGAACCCTGCAATAAAATATAAGAAGTAAAATAGGTGATGAAAAACTGAGGAATCCTAAAATGGTATTCTTCAGTTTTTTATTGTAGTGAATTGGCTAGATATGAGCAGCAACTCATCCATTTTACGATTTAATCAAGAATATACATGCTTAAATCAGAAATTGATGGATTTCTATTGACTGTGTTTTTTTATTTTGATACATTAGTTCACGTTAATAAATCGTAAAATTCCGATTTGTTCATTGAAAGGAGCATATAAATGAAAAAATATCTTTTGACAGCTACGGTAATGATAGGTGCTTTACTGTTTGCAGCATGTGGAAATACGAACAAGGAAGCAGACAAAAAAGAGGATTTGACGATCGTTACGACTTTTTATCCGATGTATGATTTTACAAAAGAGATCGTAGGGGATGAAGGAAACGTGAAACTTTTGATCCCTGCTGGAACGGAGCCGCATGATTTCGAACCAAGTGCAAAAGAAAGAGCAGAAATTTCCGATGCAGATGTTTTCGTGTATAATAGTTCAGACATGGAATTTTTTGTGGATTCGTTAAAGGACTCAGTGGATAGCAAACAGACCTTGATGATCGAAGCAGCTAAAGGAATCGACCGTTTAGAATCGCAAGAAGCAGACGAACATGAAGAATCAGAAGAAGGGCATGATCATTCACATGAATACGATCCACATGTTTGGCTCGATCCGGTATTAGCTATAAAAGAAGTCAGAACGATTGCTGAAGAATTAGGCGAAAAATATCCAGATAAAAAGGAAACTTTTACGAAGAATGCCGATGCTTATATCAAAAAGCTTGAAGCACTGGATCAAAAATACTCCGATGAGCTAAAAGATACAACAAACCGCACATTTGTCACTCAGCATGCTGCTTTTGCTTATTTAGCGAATCAATACGACTTAAAACAAGTAGCGATTTCGGGCGTTTCACCAGATCAGGAACCCACACCAAGCCGCTTAGCTGAACTAAAAGAATTTGTGAAGAAAAACAACATCAAAGTGATTTATTTTGAAGAAAATGCCTCTTCGAAGGTAGCTGAGACATTGTCGAATGAAACAGGAGTGAAGCTAGAAGTGTTGAATCCTTTAGAAAGCTTGACTAATGAACAAATCAAAGCAGGCGAAAATTATATTTCTGTCATGGAAAAAAATTTGGAAGCTTTAAAAGAAAGTATCAATTAAGTTTTAGAATGGAGGTTGTAAGGTGCGTTATATCGAAATATCTGATTTGACCTTTTACTATGATGATGAACCTGTACTAGAAGATGTCTCTTATCATGTAGATGCGGGTGAATTTGTCATTTTAACTGGAGAAAATGGAGCAGCCAAGTCAACCTTGGTGAAAGCATCGTTAGGATTACTGAAACCTTCAAAAGGAATGATAAAGATTGCTGAGAAAAATCAAGAAGGAAAAAAATTAAGTATCGGCTATATTCCCCAACAAGTTGCATCTTTCAATGCAGGTTTTCCTAGTACGGTGATCGAATTAGTCCGTTCAGGAAGATATCCAAGAGGCCGCTGGTTCAAGCGTCTCTCTGAAAAAGATCATCAACATGTACAGCGTGCTTTAGAAGCTGTAGGGATGTGGGATATGCGAAACCGGCGAATAGGTGAATTGTCTGGCGGACAAAAGCAGCGAATCAGTTTAGCGCGTATTTTTGCTACTGACCCTGACTTATTTGTTCTTGATGAACCAACAACAGGTATGGATGAAGAATCCAGAAATGAATTTTATCGTCTTCTCCGACATAGTGCGCATGTCCATGGGAAATCAGTTCTAATGATCACCCATGATCATGAAGATATCAAACAGTATGCGGACAGACAGATCCGACTGGTGAGAAAGGAGGATTCTCAATGGCGTTGCTTTCATATGAATTCATGAGAAGAGCGTTTCTTGCCGCTATCTTCATTGCCGGAATCGCCCCGATGCTAGGTGTGTTTTTAGTGATCAGAAGACAATCGCTGATGGCTGATACGCTTTCTCATGTCTCTTTAGCAGGGGTAGCGTTAGGATTCTTTTTGAACCTTAATCCTACACTTACGACCATGCTAGTCGTTGTATTAGCAGCTGTGATATTGGAGTATCTGCGAACGATCTACCGAACCTATTCAGAAATCTCCATTGCCATTTTAATGGCTGGTGGTTTGGCGCTAGCGTTAGTATTGATGAATTTGAGCGGAGGGAATTCAGCAACAAGTATCCAATCCTATCTGTTTGGTTCGATCGTGACCATTACATGGGAGCAAGTCATCTTTTTAGGAATCTTATTCGTTGCCATCGGTATATTGTTCTTTTTATTCAAACGGCCGATGTATGTTCTGACTTTTGATGAAGATACCGCCCACGTGGATGGGCTACCCGTTCATTTGATGTCGATGATGTTCAATGTGATTACTGGTGTGGCTATTGCTGTGATGATCCCGATTGCCGGTGCACTTTTGATATCCGCAATCATGGTTCTTCCCGCAGCAATCGGTATGCGATTAGGCAAAAGCTTCAATGTCGTGATTGCTATCAGTGTTTGTGTAGGATTTCTAGGGATGCTGTCAGGACTAACTAGCTCGTTTTATCTAGATACACCTCCAGGAGCAACAATCACATTAGTCTTTATTGCTTTGTTCCTGATTGTAAATATCATCAAACGAATATTGGTTGCCTTCAGAAGAAAAAATAACTAAATTATAAAGAAAAGAAGCCTTATAAAAACGAAAAATTTTTTATAGGCTTCTTTTTATTTTAATAAATACCGAACTATTTTCTTATTTTTTCATAAAATGCTCGAATTTTTGAAGAAAAACTTATATAATGTAAAACGATAAAATTTCTTAAAAGGAGTTGGAATAGGTGAAAGTACGTCGCAGTGAACGTCTAGTTGACATGACACAGTATTTATTGAATCACCCGCATGAATTGATTTCCTTAACAAGCTTTGCCGAACGTTATGAATCTGCTAAATCTTCTATCAGTGAAGATTTGGGAATCATCAAGAAAACATTTAAAGAACGAGGGTATGGAACCTTGGAAACAATCCCAGGTGCTGCAGGTGGTGTATTGTTCATCCCTGAAATTTCATATGAAGAGGCGAAAAAATATATTGAATCTCTAGCAGAACGTCTATCAGAACAAGACCGTCTGCTTCCAGGAGGATATGTTTATCTCTCTGATTTGTTAGGAGAACCTGAACTGCTGCGTCAAGTTGGAAGAATCATTGCTTCTAAATACCTTGGTGAAAAAATCGATGCTGTAATGACTGTAGCCACAAAAGGCGTACCTATTGCCCAAGCTGTGTCCTATTATCTGAATGCGCCATTCGTTATTGTACGCCGGGACTCAAAAATAACAGAAGGATCAACAGTAAGTGTCAACTATGTGTCTGGATCTTCTGAAAGAATTGAAAAGATGGAACTGTCTAAGAGAAGTTTGAAACGTGGTTCACGTGTCCTTGTAGTGGATGATTTCATGAAAGGCGGCGGAACAGTCAACGGAATGAAGAGCTTGATTGAAGAATTCGAATCAGAACTTGTTGGCATCACTGTATTTGCCGAATCAAAATTCAACGGTCATCGCGCCATCGATGATTATACGTCACTGCTTTATGTCAAAGATGTAGATACTCAAACGAAAAATATTACGGTTGTGCCGGGAAATTATTTTTCAGAATAAGAGGTTGTGAAAAAGCCGCTTAGTTTCGAGTAGTAAGAAAAATTTTGTGAAAATGGCTTTCCACATTTTTTCATAAATTTGGCTTAATACCGAGAAACTGGCTTTTGAACACCGTTTATCTAGAGGTTGTGAAATCAGCGTCCTGTCCTGAGTATTAGCTCAATAAACGGAAAAATTGCTCCTCATATTTTGCCGTTTATTGAGCTAATACCGAAGGTCAGCTGATTGAAAACCGTTTAATGAAGAGGTTGTAAGCCTACCGTTTAACTCTAAGTCACAAGAAACGATTTCAAAAAACAGCTTTTCATGTTTTATGAGTAGTGTGACTTGTGACCGAGGAGTTGGCAGGAGAGCACCGGTTACCAAATAGATAGGCCCGTTATGGTCTATCTATTTTTTTATCCAGAAAACGCTGGGATAAAAGAAAATCACTTGTTTTGTTGAAAAAATGGGTATACTGGGATAAACTGAAATCAGCAAACTATATTTAGGAGTGACGCAGTTGGACGCACGTTATGCAATTATTTTGGCGGCAGGGAAAGGTACCCGCATGAAGTCAAAATTATATAAAGTTTTACATCCCGTTTCTGGTAAACCTATGGTAGAACATATCATTAATCGGGTCAGTGAAACGAAACCAGATGAAGTGATTACGATCGTTGGACACGGAGCAGAACAAGTTAAAGCACAACTAGGAGAACGCAGTAAATATGCGTTACAAGCAGAACAATTGGGAACAGGACATGCTGTTTTGCAAGCTGCTTCTTTCTTGGAAGGAAAAAAAGGAACAACGTTAGTTATCAGTGGCGATACACCATTATTGACTACTGAAACGCTGAACAATCTTTTTGAATATCACCAAGGAAAAAATGCAAGTGCAACGATCTTGACGGCACAAGCAGAAAACCCAACAGGATATGGACGAATCATCCGTGACCATATTGGGATCGTAGAAAAAATCGTGGAACAAAAAGATGCAACACCAGAAGAAGCTCTTGTACAAGAAATCAATACAGGAACTTACTGTTTTGACAACGAAGCTTTGTTCGATGCGTTAAGCAAAGTTGGAACAAACAATGCTCAAGGTGAATACTATCTAACAGATATCATCGAAATCTTAAAAGAAGAAGGCAATACAGTTGCTGCTTATCAAACGGATGATTTTGAAGAATCAATGGGAGTCAATGATCGGATCGCGTTAGCTAAAGCAAATGAGATCATGAGAAAGCGAATTAACCAGATGCATATGGTCAATGGCGTAAGCTTTGTCGATTCAGCAACGACATACATCGATGCAGGCGTAGAAATCGGTCCAGACACATTGATCGAAGCAGGTGTACAAATCCAAGGAAATACAGTCATCGGTTCTGATTGTGTCATCGGGGCACATTCAAAAATCGTAGACAGTAGGATTGAGGATCACGTCGTCATTGAAAACTCAGTCATTGAAAGCAGCCATGTCAAGAAACATGCAGATGTGGGACCTTATGCACATTTACGACCAAAAGCTGAAATTGGCGAAAACGTCCATATCGGAAACTTTGTGGAAGTGAAAAATGCTCAAATCGGCAAAGGAACTAAAGTCGGTCACTTGACTTATGTTGGTGATGCTACGCTGGGAGAAGAAATCAATGTCGGATGTGGTGTTGTCTTCGTCAACTATGATGGAAAGAACAAACATCATACGACTGTCGGCGACCACAGCTTTATTGGTTCTAGCACGAATATCATCGGACCTGTCGAGGTAGCTAAAAACAGTTCGATTGCTGCCGGGTCAACAATTACAGACAATATTCCAGAATATGCGCTGGCAATTGCGAGAGCAAGACAAGTCAATAAAGAAGGATATGCAAAAAAACTCCCTTATCTAAACTAAGACTTTTGCAAAATCACTTGATTTATTTAAAAAATATGACTACTATTTATTAGGTAGAATTCTAGAGTTGTGAAAAAGAAAGTGGAGGTCCCCATGTCAAAACATTACTTTGACCCAAGATTAAAAATTTTTGCGTTAAATTCCAATCGCCCATTAGCAGAGAAAATTGCAGCAGCAGTCGGCGTCGAGTTAGGAAAATCATCTGTTACTCAATTTAGTGATGGAGAAATTCAAGTAAACATTGAAGAAAGTATTCGTGGATCGCATGTCTATGTTATTCAATCAACGAGCAGCCCAGTCAATGATAACTTGATGGAGTTGCTGATCATGATTGACGCACTGAAACGAGCAAGTGCAAAAACAATCAACGTAGTCATGCCTTATTATGGCTATGCGCGTCAAGACCGTAAAGCACGTGCACGGGAACCAATCACAGCGAAATTAGTAGCAAACATGATTCAAAAAGCTGGTGCAACAAGAATGCTGACTTTGGACCTTCATGCAGTCCAAATCCAAGGTTTCTTTGATATTCCAGTCGATCATTTGATGGGTGCGCCACTTATTGCCAATTATTTCTTAGAAAAAGGAATCAAAGGCGATGATGTTGTCGTTGTTTCACCAGACCATGGTGGTGTCACACGGGCACGTAAATTAGCGGAATTTTTGAAATCTCCGATTGCGATCATAGACAAACGCCGTCCAAAAGCAAATGTTGCAGAAGTAATGAATATCATTGGACAAGTCAAAGGCAAAACTTGTGTACTGATCGATGATATGATCGATACAGCAGGTACGATCACATTGGCTGCCAATGCTTTGAAAGAAGCTGGTGCAACTAGTGTGTATGCTTCATGTACACATCCAGTATTATCCGGCCCTGCTTTACAAAGAATAGAAGATTCAGCTATCGAGCGTCTAGTTGTTACAGACTCGATCTATCTTCCAGAAGATCGTAAAATCGACAAAATCGATGAAGTAAGTGTTGGCGGACTAATGGGAGATGCAATCAAACGTATCCATGAAAACAAACCAGTTAGTCCATTGTTTGAAACAAAAAATAAATAATAAATAAACTCACAAAGGGGAGTCCAATTGGGCTGAGATTGAATCTATTTCTAAACCCTTCGTACCTGTATCGGTTATGCGAGCGTAGGAATTGTGAATAAACAGCTGTTTGACTATTTTCGAAAGCTGCTTCCTCCTTTGTGACTTTTTTATTCAAAGGAGGAAGTTTTTTTATGGGAAAAAATAGAGTTTGGGTAGAAGGAACGATTGTTGCAGCGTTAGCGATGGTGTTGTCGTTGATTCCGATCCAGATCGGCAGCAGTTTTTCTATTTCATTAGGGCAGATTCCATTGACTCTTTTTGCGTTAAGAAGAGGGACAAAGGCAGGGATGCTGGCAGGTTTCATTTGGGGCATCCTACATTTTCCGTTGGGACAAGTTTATTATTTAAGTGTCGTTCAAGTGTTGATTGAGTACCCGATTGCCTATACTTTTGCAGGCGCAGCAGGGCTCATGGCTTCAAATGTCCAAAAAGGCTATGTAGACGATAATACGAAACAAATTAGAAAAAACATCGTGTTTGGTGCATTGATTGGCGCACTTTCCAGATATTTTTGGCATTTTATTGCAGGAGTGGTTTTCTGGGGAGCGTATGCACTATGGGGGATGAATCCTTGGCTCTTTTCTTTCGTAATGAATGGTGCCAGCGGGTTGAGTACAGCTATTGTAACGATCATCGTTTTATTAGGGATCCAACAAACGATTCCTTCGATTTTTGTGCCAGATAAACGACAGGAGCTGTAAATAAAAAAGAAGCAAGAAACTTGAGACAGAATCATGTCCTAGTTTCTTGTTTCCTTTTTATTTTTTGATAAGAAATAGATCTACTTCAATGGCAGATAAGAAAGATCGGCATCTTCTACCAATTGCCAGTGTCGATCGGTGACAGAGTAGATTAAAGTAGCGATGATTTCCTCTTCTCGATACCGGGTGCCTTTTAATTTCCAAATATAATCTTCAATCACATAGATTGGGATACGATATTCACCATCGATCAAACCAACTTGATCAAAAGAAAAAATGATCCCTTCCTGCATCAAATTACGCATTTCTTTCAATAATTCCACACTGATTTTTTCAACAGGTGTTTCTTTTTTGAAAAAAGATTTTTTTACATTGATCTTATCTGACAAGATCGAACTTAATTTACTAGCAAAAATCCTATAAAATTCATCTAAATAGCGATAATAAATCCGATTCAGCTGATCATTAAGATCGAAGTATACAAAATTATTCTGTAGTTTATAAAAAAACGGCGAATGAAGATGTGTTTTCATATGACCAAAATATAATAATTCTGAAATTTCTAAAGGTGTCAATTCTTTCAGCATCGTTAAATCAGTAAAGTCGATCCACTTCAATTCATCGAATCCACGCCTGTTACGAGAAGAGGAAAAGAAACGCTGAATATTTTCTGTACCACGGATTACTTTCAGCCCTGTATGGGATTCATATTCTCCAGCAGAAGCAGATGGATCAAGCAAGAGCAAGTTTTGAGGAAAATGCACGATACTGTTTGCAAAGTCAGTAGCAGTCAGCCCTTTTGTTAAAACAGCATTACTTGTGGTATCAATATGTACATAAACTGACTCAGTCATCATGTTCCTCCTCTTATTTCCTCTTAATCTCTTTTATTTTACAACATTTGCATTAAAAAAGCTTGTTTCTTTTATTTTAAAATTCCATTACAAAATCACGTTTTCATTGAGAACACTCTCATTTTCAATTAATTTTTGTGATTTTTGTATTTTTTTTATTTAAAGGAGGTTTTATGAATTGTTTTCTTATGGAATCTACAAAGTCGAATACGAGACTCATGACCTTTTTATGACGTACTGGTATACTTGAAGAAAAAGGAGAGAGCGATGGAGATAAAAAAAGTTTACTTTTCACAGAAAATGTCGCTGTATTCGCCTATCCAGCAAGCAAAACAACCCCTTCCATTTTTTCAAAGTCATCAAGAAAGTAGAGACGCTTTTTGGCGTTCTGCAAAAAAGCAATGTGCTTTTAAAGCAGTATCGAAAAAATATACCGTCTATTTTACTATTGCTAAAAGTAGAGGAAATGTTATTTTTAATAATCTGTTGATTGAAGGTGAAACTTTTGAATGGAAAAATTTTTTTCGGTATATGGAAGCTTGCGCTCGTTTTTTTATTAAAGAAAACTGTTGTTTTTTATTTCAATTTCCTCTATCAGAAGAATGGTTGCGTATTTTTCATAAAAACGGCTATCAAGGAACCACACAATTAAATAAAAAGCTGGTCTATCATACAGCACTTGTTTTAGGTGGAGGAGGAGCGCACGGTGCTTATCAGATTGGTGTGTGGCAGGCGCTGAAGGAACATGATATCAACTTTGAGATTATCACAGGTACATCGGTAGGTGCGTTGAACGGCGCATTGATTTTACAAGGAGATATGAAAAAAGCTGTGAATTTATGGAAAAAGCTGTCGACAAGACAAGTGCTTGCGTTACCAGAAATGGCTGCGGTTGAAGACCTTCGTGAACGCTTCTATCGAGAAAGACGCCAAATGACGAAAACAGCACTAATTGAAGGCGGGGTTTCTTCTGCTCCATTGGAAAAGATGGTCAAAGACAATTTGGATTTGTCCTTACTCAAACATAATCCCAAAATACGTTTATATACGGTGTCTACTAAACTGCCAGAACTAGCGGAAGTAGTGACTGATATCCAACAGACAAAAACAGAAGAAATACCAGATTGGATACTCGCCTCTGCTTCATTTTATCCCGCTATGGCTTATCGAAAGATCGGAAAAAATAAATATGCAGACGGTGGGTATCGCAACAAAATACCTATTGATATTGCGATTAACAAAGGAGCAACAGAGGCATTTGTCGTAGATGTGCAAGGGCCAGGCCCAGCGAAAAAAATTCGTATGCCAGACATTTTTATCCATTGGAAATGTCAAACATTGTGGACACTAGGCAGCTTTCTGCTTTTTGATAGCCAAAGGAACCAATTAAATTTACAATTAGGCTATCTGGAAATGAAAAAACGATTAGGCTGTTACTATGGGAATTGGTATACATTTCATTCTGTTAAACCTGCAAGAACATACTGGCGAGGATTTTTGTCTTACTTAACAAAAGAAATTCAGTTAGAATTATCTTTTTTCAAAAGCATAAAATTTTGGCAAAAACTGCGTAATTTATATAAGAACAGGGTCGTACCAGAGACATGCGGATTGGCGATGCTAGAACTTTTAGCAAAAAAACATTTTTTACTGCCCAATGAAATCTATCAAGTAGACATGATGATTCAAATGATCTGCCAACAAGATATAAAAAGTATGCCGGATGATTTATTGGCACAAATTGGTCAATTAAGTACTGAAGAATGGCGAAGGTATCGAAAATACCAGCAAAAAATACAAAATGAGCGCACGAAAACTGTTTATTTTGATTTTCTGCTACAAGGAAAACGCAAGGATCGTTTGCAGTATGAATTGCTTAAGCAACCAGTTGACACATTACTGATCCTATATTTATATTATCTCAAGGAGGAACAACCATGGCACAAGAATTTTCATATGAAATCGTAGAAGAAATCGCTATATTGTCAGAAAACAACAAGGGGTGGCGTAAAGAACTGAACCTAGTCAGCTGGAATGGTCGCCCGCCAAAATTCGATCTTCGAGATTGGGCGCCAGACCATGAAAAAATGGGGAAAGGCCTGACATTGACGAACGAAGAGTTTGAACAACTGCAAAAAGCAATAGAAAATATGTAATGAGGAAGGACCCTGTCGAATGAAAAGTATGACTGGTTTTGGCAAAGCCATCCGCGAAACAAAAGCGTATCAGTTAGATATTGAAATAAAAAGTGTCAACCAGCGTTTTCTAGATGTTCAAATACGAAGTCCTAAAATCCTGAACTTTATTGAAAACGATTTTCGTCAGCTTATTAAACAGCAGTTAAGCCGCGGTCGAATCGAAGTATTTGTGAATCTAGCTTATATTGGCAAAAACGAAAAACAGATCGTCATCAACTGGGAATTGATTGATTCACTTATCACTCAATTGACAGACGGAATTCAACAACGATACGGTAGTCAAAATCAAGTGTCAATTAGTCGGATGGCGGAACGCTTCGCGCTGGACGAAAACTTCGTAACGGTAGAAGAAAAACCGGAAGAGAGCATGGAAGAATTGGCACAGTTAGCTCTAGATACATTGAAAAGCGCACTTGATTCTATTGAGGCGAGTCGAGAAAAAGAAGGTCAAGCTTTAGCTTTAGTGTTGAAAAAGAATACTGAAGAATTCAAAGAAGTACTAAAAAAACTCGATAGTTTTGTAGAAATCTATGAAAAGGAATTTCAAATAAGGTATCAAAAAAAGCTGGAGGAATTTCTTGGAGCGAAAGTCGATGAGCAACGGTTGTTGACGGAGCTAGCCATCTTGTTGGAACGCGGAGATATTCACGAGGAACTGGATCGTCTGGCGATCCATGTACAAAAACTAGATGAACTTATCGAAGCACAATGTCCTGTAGGTCGGGAATTAGATTTCCTGATCCAAGAAATGAATCGGGAAATTAACACGATCGGTTCCAAATCAAATGCAATCGAAATTAAAAATCAAGTCGTCCAGTCTAAGACGATCTTAGAAAAAATCAGAGAACAAGTACAAAATATTGAATGACGAAAGAGGTAGAGATAATGAAATACTATGACGTAACGTTCCACGAATTAAGTGGAAAAACTGTTGTAAAACGGGATATCCCTTCTGAAAAAAACGGCTTTGACGTATGGAAAGATGCCTGTGCAGACTATAATGAGAACGAACTGTTTATTTTGATCAACGACGGTGCTTACGTGACGATGAATCGGAAATTTATTGTTCGAATCGACACAGAAGAGGTAGAAGATCCGACAGAAAAAGCACGTTCTCGAAAAGATGAGATCATGGGTGTAGTGAATACTTTGTCCAATATGGGCTTTTAGCAAGGATGCTGAACAAAGAAATACAATAAATAATCAGAATTGGATTTCTTCGCTTAGCTTCTTTGCTCTAGGAATACATTTAAAGGTTGTGACAAAATTCGTGTCACAATCTTTTTTTATTTTGAATAAGTGATGTTCAAAAACCATTTTCTCGGTATTAAGCCAAATTTATGCAAAAATGTGAGAAATCATTTTCACAAAATTTTTCTTCATACTCGAAACTAATCGGCTTCTTCACGACCTCTCATACACGGCGTTCAAAAGCTTGCATCTGCGGTAATAAGCCCAACCAAACGAAAAACATGAGAAACTGTTTATGTTTGGCTGTTCTTATTACTTGATGCAGAACAGCTTTTTTACGACCTCTTGGTACAGGGTAGCTTTTTTACCAATTTCTAGCTATAATTAAAGATAACCTTGAAAGTTGCAGAAAAAAAGTGCAAAATAAACGATAAGTACAAAAAGACTAGTTGAAAGGACGTCGTCATGTCAGAGCGTGGATTATTAATCGTGTTGTCTGGTCCATCCGGTGTAGGAAAAGGCACAGTACGAAAAGCAATTTTTGAGAGTGAGGATAATGATTTTCAGTATTCGATCTCAATGACTACCCGTAAAATGCGTGAAGGGGAGGTCGAAGGCGTTGATTATTTCTTCCGAAGCAAAGAAGAGTTTGAATCAATGATCGAAGCTGGAGAGATGCTGGAATACGCAGAATATGTCGGGAATTATTATGGAACTCCTTTGTCATATGTCAACAAGACATTGGATGAAGGAAAAGATGTTTTCTTGGAGATTGAAGTCCAAGGAGCAAAACAAGTCAAAGAAAAAGTGCCCGATGGTGTATTCATCTTTTTGACTCCGCCAGATTTAGCGGAATTAAAATCACGGATCGTAGGCCGAGGAACAGATGCAGATGAAGTAATCGAAGAACGAATGAAAGTTGCAAAAGAAGAAATCGAAATGATGGCTCTTTACGACTATGCTGTTGTAAATGATGAAGTGCCGTTAGCAGTTGAACGAATCAAAAACATTATTGCCAGTGAACATTTTCGAGTAGATCGCGTAATCGGTAAATATATTAAAATGTTAAAGGAGATGTAGTCTTATGATGTTAAAACCTTCAATTGACTCACTATTAGATCGTGTAAATTCAAAATATTCTCTAGTGATTTTAGCAAGTAAACGCGCGCATGAATTGGATGCAAGTGCACAGCCTACTCTAGATTCTTTTGATTCAGTAAAAAGCGTCGGTCAAGCTTTAGAAGAAATCGATGCAGGAAATGTAGTCAATGATCCACATCCTGAATTAAAACGTGAACGTTTGAAGATGGAAGAAGAGGAACGTCAAGCACAAAAAGAGCGTGAACAACACGAATTGGAATCACGTATCCGTGAAGAGCAAAAAATGTAATAAAGAAAAATAGAGCGAACATCTAAAAAGAAAAGCAAACCCAGCTGTTTCCTTTTCAAACATTCGCCACTTATTGTCTGGTAGAAAAGGCTGTGTCTGAACTTTTTGACACAGTTCTTTTTTTTCTTATCTGCTGTTAATTTTTTGTTAGGATTTGGCAGAAAATAAGACAAATCCATCGATCTCTAGTAAAATAGGCAAGGAACTTTTTGTCGCTTGATAAGAAAAGACAAAAAAAGGAGGAAACGAACCATGACATTAACAGCTGAAGTCATTGTGGACGTACCTACTATGCAGACCGATCAGCCATTCACTTATTTGGTTCCCTCTGAAATGGAAACAGCTTTGCAAGTCGGGATGCGAGTAGAAGTCCCTTTTGGTAATGGCAATCGTCATGTCCAAGGATTTGTTATGGCTATCCAAAAATCAGAAGAATCAGCTAATCCATCTTTGAAGGCAGTTATTCGTTTGCTAGACCTTGCTCCGGTGGTCAATGAAGAATTGCTTTCATTAGCTGATTATATGAAAAAAATTACTTACGCATTCAAAATCACTTGTCTACAAACGATGCTTCCGAGTGTGATGAAAGCAGAATATGATAAATTGATCTATCCTTTGGCAGACACACCAGAAGTTCAGGTATTGTTTGATCAGCGGGAAGTGATTTCCTGGAAGGAAGCAGAAGAAGAAGGCAGCCTTTCTCAATTGATTCGCTGGCGCCAAGAGCAATTAGTAGATATCAAATATGAAGTCCATACACGAAATAAAGTAAAAACGATTCGTTTGGTCCGTTCTTTGTTAACTGAAAAGCAAATCGAAGAAGAATGGGCAAAATTACGGCAAAATGCCAAGAAACAAAAAGAACTTCTTTTGTGTTTATCTGAACTGAGCCAAGAAGAACCAATTGCTTATTTCAAAAATAAAGGAATCAGTACTGCTGTCTTGAATCAAGGAAAAGAAAAGGGCTGGCTGAAGTTTATAGAATCAGAACGTTATCGCGACCCTTATAAAGACCGAGTATTTGACCAAACGACGGCATTGGAACTGAATGCAGAACAAAAAAATGCTGTCGAACAAATCATCACAGCAGGTCAGCAGCAAAAAGATCAGGTCTTTTTGCTGGAGGGAATCACCGGCAGCGGGAAAACAGAAGTATATCTTCAGGCAATCGCTGATGTTTTGTCAGAAAATAAAACGGCGATCATGTTAGTGCCTGAAATCGCATTGACTCCGCAAATGGTCGAGCGATTCAAAGGACGCTTCGGAGAATCAGTTGCGGTCTTACATAGCGGACTTTCCCAAGGTGAAAAATATGATGAATGGCGCAAGATTGAGCGGGAAGAAGCGCAAGTAGTAGTAGGCGCACGATCTGCTATTTTTGCCCCGCTGAAAAATATCGGGCTGATCATTATCGATGAAGAACATGAATCAAGTTACAAACAAGATGAGACACCGCGTTATCATGCGAGAGATCTAGCAATTTGGCGCAGTAAATATCATCATTGCCCAATAGTTCTAGGAAGCGCGACGCCCTCTTTAGAATCAAGAGCACGAGCTCAAAAAGGCGTTTATCAGTTATTGCAGTTAAACCACCGAGCCAAAGCAGCTGCACAGCTTCCAGCTATTGAGATCGTAGATATGCGTGAAGAGTTTCAGAATCATCGGACCTCTACTTTTTCTGCTAATTTGCAGGAAAAAATACAAAATCGATTAGACAAAAAAGAACAAACTGTCCTACTGCTCAATCGTCGAGGATATTCGTCTTTTGTGATGTGTAGGGACTGTGGATTTGTTCTTCCATGTCCTAATTGCGATATCTCTCTTACACTGCATATGGATACACGTTCAATGCGCTGCCATTATTGCGGACATGAAGAACCTATTCCCAATCGCTGTCCTAATTGTGACGGCAATAAAATCCGCTACTATGGAACAGGTACTCAAAAAGTAGAAGAGGAACTCCGAGAACTTTATCCGCAAGCTAGGATTTTGCGTATGGATGTAGATACCACTCGAAGAAAAGGGGCACACGAACAGATTTTACAAAAATTCGGTGCAAAAGAAGCAGATATATTATTAGGGACACAAATGATTGCTAAAGGTTTGGACTTTCCAGAAGTGACATTAGTTGGGGTGTTGAATGCTGATACCTCCCTGAATTTACCGGATTTTCGTTCTAGTGAGCATACATTCCAATTGCTTACCCAAGTTTCAGGACGAGCAGGGCGAGCGGAAAAAGCAGGCGAAGTCGTGATCCAAACATTCAATCCTCAACATTACGCCATAGAATTGGCTAAAAAACAAAATTATGAGCAGTTTTATCAGCAGGAAATGCATGTACGGCATCGTGGAGGCTATCCTCCTTATTACTTTACTGTGAAAATAACCGCCAGCCATCCTGAAGAACAAGTGGCGGCAAAGAAAATCTTTCAGATTGCCAATCAGCTAAAAGAAGTGTTAAGCCCTCAAAGCTTGCTATTAGGGCCAACGCCCAGCATGATTTTGAGAGTGAAAAACCGTTATTATTATCAACTAATCATCAAATATAAACATGAACCGAATCTTCCTCATGTTTTGGATGAAATTTTGAATGGAAGCCAGAAAGAACAGCGACAAGGTCTTTTTGTGGCAATTGACAACGAACCATTAAACTTTATTTAAGAAAGGGCCAAATTATGCGCTATCCTATATTGATCCACCCTAATGATAAATTAAAAAGAACTGCTCAGCCAATCGATGTAATCACGGACGAGACAATCGCTTTATTAGACAATTTATATGAGACAATGATTGCAAATGACGGAATAGGGATCGCTGCTCCTCAAGTAGGACAAAACAAGAGAATTGCTGTGATCGAAGTAGATGAAGGCGAGAAATTTGAACTGATTAACCCAGAAATCATCGAAGCAAAAGGTGAAAGCCTTGACGTAGAAGGTTGTCTCAGTATTCCGCATGTCTATGGAACGGTCAAGCGAGCAGATGAAGTGACCGTGCGTTATTATGATCGAGACGGAGAAGAGATAGAAGTGACGGCATTTGGCTATTTAGCCCGTGCCTTCCAGCATGAAATCGATCACTTAGACGGTATCTTGTTCATTGAGAAAATGATACAGCAGATCCCGGAAGAAGAACTTGAAGAATATATGGAGGAACATCTTGATGACTAAGCTAGTATTTATGGGCACACCTGCTTTTTCTGTGCCGATTCTTGAAGGGCTGATAGAATCAGGTTACGAGATCCAGGCAGTGGTAACACAGCCCGACCGTCCAGTTGGGCGGAAACGAGTAATTACGCCGACACCGGTAAAAGAAGCGGCTCTGAAGCACGGTATCCGTGTGCTGCAGCCAGAGAAAATCTCCGGTTCGCCAGAAATGGAAGAAATCATTGAATTGGCGCCTGATGTGATCGTCACTGCGGCATTTGGCCAATTCTTGCCTGAAAAGTTATTGCAAGTACCAAAATTAGGGGCAATCAATGTCCATGCTTCTTTACTTCCTAAATATCGGGGAGGTGCGCCTGTTCATTATGCCATCATGAATGGGGAGAAAGAAACTGGTGTAACGATCATGGAAATGATCAAAAAAATGGATGCAGGCGGAATCTATGCGCAAGAAAGCATACCAATCACTAAACAAGATGATGTAGGGACGATGTTTGAAAAGCTTAGCCTTTTAGGAAGAAAGCTATTGCTAGAAACATTGCCCAATATTTTGGATGGACAAAAACCAGTACCTCAAGACGAGTCAGAAGCAACTTTTTCGCCAAACATCACACGAGAACAAGAAGCAATCGATTGGCATAAAACTGCAGAAGAAATTGACAACCAAGTACGCGGAATGCGTCCTTGGCCAATTGCATTCACGACCTATGAGGGCATACGCTGGAAATTATTATCGGTTGAAGTATTGGAAGAAACTACAGACAAAGCACCTGGTACGATCATCCGGAAAGACAAAAAAAATCTATGGATTGCTTGCGGTAAACAGACCGTCTTAGCCATCAATGAATTACAGCCAGCTGGTAAAGGAAAACAGGCCGTACATGATTTCCTTAACGGAAGCGGTCAGCAAGTTCAGATTGGTCAGCAGGTGAAATAATGAAAAAAATCCCTAAAAAAATGAAAAAATCAGTACGATATATGGCATTACTGACATTAGAGCGAGTGAACAAGGGTGGCGCCTACTCGAATCTTTTGTTGAATGAGATGATCAAACAAAGCGAGCTAAATCAAAAAGATGTGGGTTTATTTACAGAATTGATCTACGGTACGATTAGCCATCAGCGACTATTGGAATTTTACGTTGCACCATTGATCGCTAAAGCAAAAAAAGTGGATGACTGGGTCAAGACGCTTCTTTATCTTTCTGTATACCAATTAGAATTTTTAGATAAAGTCCCTGCACATGCTATTTTAAACGAGGCGGTCGAAATCGCAAAAGTAAAAGGAAATCCTGGGACAGGGAAATTTGTAAATGGTGTCTTGAGGAATTATCAGCGTCAAGGAGCACCAGATCTGCAAGGCATTGCTGATCCTATCGAAAGACTTTCTGTCAAAATCAGCCTGCCTCTATGGATGACGAAACGACTGGTGGATCAAATCGGTTATAAAGAAACTGAAAAGCTCGGTTTATCGCTATATCAGCCTAGCCATGCTAGTGCCCGAGTAGATACACGCCGACTTTCCAGAGATCAGGCCATCACTGTTTTGCAAGAAGAAGAGATCACAGCTGAAAAAAGCCAAGTCAGTCCATACGGTATAGTAGCGAAAAAAGGGCATTTAGCTTCTAGCTCATTGTTCCACGATGGCGTCATGACGATCCAAGATGAAAGTTCGATGCTTGTAGCGCCGTCTATGCAAATCGAGCCTGAACATCATGTCTTAGATGCCTGTGCAGCACCCGGAGGTAAGACGACGCATATTGCTTCTTTTTTAGATCCGTCATGCGGTGGAGAAGTGGTCGCTTTAGATGTACACGAACACAAAGTCAAACTCATTGAAGATAATGCAGCACGTCTAGGTGTCTCTTCTGCTGTCTACGCTCAAAAGATGGATGCTAGAGAAGTCAGTAAACAGTTCGAAGCAGAGCAGTTTGATCGGATTTTAGTAGACGCGCCTTGTTCAGGTCTTGGGCTGCTTCGGCGAAAACCAGATATTCGTTATAAAAAACAGCCGGATGAATTAGCGAATTTACCAAAAATCCAATTGGAAATTTTAGAAAGCTGCGCACCAGCTTTAAAGTCTTCCGGTATTCTGACTTATAGCACTTGTACGATCTTAAAAGAAGAAAACCAAGACGTTGTTTCTGCTTTCTTGGAAAGACACCCTGATTTTGAGAGGATTGATGTTTTGACCAATCCTATGCTACAATCATCAATCGAAGAGAAAATGTTGACTTTGTATCCGCATCAGTTTTACACAGATGGATTTTTCATTTGTTGTTTGCGCAAAAAGTAATGAGGTGAAAAAATGCAGATTGAATATCAATCAGATGTAGGAAGACGACGTAACACAAATCAAGACTATGCCAGTGTATTTACCAGCCGTTCAGGTCTCAAGCTTGCTGTATTAGCAGACGGGATGGGTGGTCATCGTGCCGGAGACATTGCCAGTCAGATGGCGGTAACGAATCTAGGCGAAGCTTGGGAAAAACAAGAAGCTGTTGACGATGAAAAAATCGCCCAATGGTTCATTCAATCGATTCAAGAAGAAAATATGCTGATTTATCAGCGTGGACAAGAACAGCCGGAATATAACGGTATGGGAACAACAATCGTAGCGGCCGCTCTGTCAGATGACTGGTTCACGATTGCCAATGTTGGGGATAGCAGAGCTTATTTGATTCGTGAAGATAAAATCATGCAATTGACGGAGGATCATTCTTTAGTCAATGAACTAGTCAAATCAGGAGAAATCAGCGAAGAAATGGCAGTGAACCATCCAAGGAAAAATATTTTAACACGTTCTGTCGGCATGCCTGGAACAGTCGAAGTAGATGTTTCTACTCATCTTTGGCAACTAAAAGATCGACTGCTGTTATGTTCAGATGGCTTGACGAACATGCTGTCTGAAGAAGAAATAGGAACGATCATCAATCAAGAAGGCCCATTGTCTCATAAAGTAACTGAGCTGATTGATCGTGCCAATGAAGCAGGCGGAGCGGATAATATCACCGTTCTTCTTATCGAATATAAGGAGGACAGTGTATGATCGAGTTGGGAAAAAAATTAAATGGCCGTTATCAAATCACTGGAAATATCGGTAGCGGTGGTATGGCAAATGTATTTTTGGCGCACGATTTAATCTTGGATCGTGATGTAGCAGTTAAAGTCTTACGATTTGACTTTCAAAATGACCAGACTGCGATTCGACGATTTCAGAGAGAAGCTTTAGCAGCAACAGAACTCGTTCATCCAAACATTGTTAGTGTTTACGATGTTGGTGAAGAAGACAACATGCAGTATCTGGTGATGGAATACGTCAAAGGAATGGACTTGAAACGATATATCCAAACACATTATCCTGTTCCTTATGAAACAGCAGTAAATATTATGCAGCAGATCCTTTCTGCTATTTCTTTAGCTCATAACCATCAAATCATCCACCGAGATTTGAAACCCCAAAACGTACTGATCGATAATGAAGGTGTTGTAAAAATCACGGATTTCGGGATTGCTATCGCTTTATCTGAAACATCGATCACGCAGACGAATACGATGCTAGGATCTGTTCATTATCTGTCCCCTGAGCAGGCCAGAGGAAGTATGGCAACGAAGCAGTCAGATATTTATGCTTTAGGGATCATCCTTTATGAGATGTTGACGGGTAGCGTACCGTTTGATGGTGAATCTGCTGTAACAATTGCTTTAAAACATTTTCAAGATGATCTTCCATCTATAAAAGCACTTGATCCAAATGTGCCACAAGCACTGGAAAACGTGATTTTACGGGCAACGGCTAAAGAACCTGCAGACCGTTATAAGTCAGCCGAGGAAATGTCTGATGATCTTTCTACAGTATTATCACCAGCTCGTGCAAACGAAGAAAAATGGCAGCCTCATGTGATGGATAATGAAACAAAAGTTATCACACCCCTTACGGAAGATGCACCAATGCCTGATACATTCAAATCTATGCCTCTGCCAAAAGACAAGCCAGAAAACGAAACCTTACCAGAGGAGGAAGAAGTTCTGCCTGATCCTAAAAAGAAAGGACAGAAAAAATGGTGGCTGATCCTATTAGCTATTCTTGCTGTTTTAGGAATCGGAACAGCTGTATTCTTTGCTTCTGGCGGGCGAGGAGAAGTTGTTGTTCCTGATGTTTCTGATCTTTCTGAAGCTTCTGCTAGAGAAACACTCGCAAAAGCGAAATTAGAAGTAGCAACAAAAACAGAAGAAATTGCAGATGACAAAATCGAAGAAGGTAATGTAGTGAAGACAGACCCGGCAGCGGGAACGACAGTCAAGCAAAAACGCGAAGTCACTCTGTATATTAGTAGCGGCACGAAAAAAATCAAATTAGATGATTACAGTGGTAAAAGTTATGAAGATGCCGAAGCAAGTTTGAAAGAATTAGGGTTTTCTGCTGACTTGATTCAAAAAGAAGAGGAATTCAGTTCAGAGGTAGAAAGCGGAATGATCATTTCGCAATCTCCATCAGAAGATACAGAAGTCGATCCTAAAACAGACACGATTACTTTCACAGTCAGCAAAGGACCAGAAACAGTGACTTTGAGTAGTCATGTAGGAGAAAACTACGAAACTGTTCGTAATTGGCTTGTTACACAAGGATTCAATATCAATAATATTAGTGCTACTTATGACTATAGCGACACTGTACCATCAGGTTCGATCATCAGTCAGGATCCAGCCTCGGGTGAAGTTGTAGCAGAAGAAACTTACATCAATTTTGTCGTAAGCCAAGGAACAGAGCCTAAATTGAATGATATCTCCGGCTATACAAAAAGCGAAGCACAAAGTTATTTAGCTAGTGTCGGTGCAGAATATATCGGGCATGAGACTTCCGAATATTCAAACACGGTGGATAAAGATAAAGTGATTCGTACAGTACCAGGGGCAGGAACGACAATTACCAAAGGAATGGTTGTGAACGTAATTTACTCTAAAGGACCAGATCCAGCGTCTTCTAGTTCTGAAAAAGACTCTTCAGACAGTTCTAGTAGCTCAAGTAGCTCCAGTAGCACAAGCAACTCTTCAAAAGAAGAATCTTCCAGCTCCACAAGTTCATCAGCTAGCACCTCAGAAAGTTCAAAATAAGTGCTGAATAAAATATATCAGAAGGGAATGCGACATTGATTTGTTGCATTCTCTTTTTTGTGTTTCTATCTCTTTTGATCAATTTTCAAGCCTTATACTTTGAGAAGTTTGCATGGAATAACACCTACTTTCCTCTTCGTATGGTAAAATAAACAAAAACGGAGGTGGCACTTATCAAAGGACAAATCAGAAAAGCAATCAGCGGTTTTTACTATGTATACGCAAACGGAGAGACCTATCAAACAAGAGGAAGAGGAAATTTCCGGAATCGGAAAATCACGCCGCTTGTCGGAGATCAGGTGATCTTTGAGAGTGAAAATCAAACAGACGGCTATCTTCTGGAAATCTTGCCGAGAAAAAATCAATTAGTTCGCCCACCAGTCACAAATGTTGATCTTGGAATCATTGTCACAAGTATCGTAGAGCCTGCATTTTCTTATAATCTACTTGACCGCTTTCTAGTTACCTTGGAATACGAGTCGATCGAACCGATTATTTTTTTGACAAAGACCGACTTGTCAGACGACCCAGAAAAAATCGAAGAGATCAAGCAAACCTATACTAAAATAGGCTATCCGGTGATTGTACCCAATCATACGGGTGATACGACAGAACTGATCCGTTACTTCCCAGAACGGCTATCGGTCTTTATGGGTCAGTCTGGAGCAGGAAAATCGACGCTACTGAATCAAATATCACCGGAACTGAATTTAGCAACAGGAGAGATTTCTGATGCACTTGGAAGAGGACGGCATACAACACGTCATGTGGAACTGATTCCTATCTATGGCGGGTTAGTAGCAGATACACCAGGATTTAGCTCGATTGACTTTTTGACAATTGAAGCAGGAGAACTGCCGAGACAATTTCCTGAATTTGTAGAAGCTTCTGTCCATTGCAAATTTAGAGAGTGCATGCATGCTAAAGAACCTGGCTGCGAAGTAAAACATAGAGTAGAAACAGGTGGTATCGCACAGACACGTTACGACAATTATTTGCAATTCTTACAAGAAATCGAAAAAAGAAAACCAATGTATGCAAAAAAAGAAGGTAAACGAAAATAGGAGGAAACAAGAATGAAGATAGCACCATCCATTTTGAGTGCAGATTTTGCCAATTTACAAAGAGACATTGAGTTAGTGGAAAAAGGAGGCGCAGATTACATCCACGTAGATGTAATGGATGGCCAATTTGTCCCAAATATCACATTAGGGCCAAATATTGTTCAGGCAATCCGTCCTGTTACTAAATTACCGTTAGACGTCCATCTGATGATCGTTGATCCAGAAAACTACATTCCAGCATTTGCAAAAGCTGGAGCAGATATCATTACTGTCCACGTCGAAGCAACTCCTCATATTCATCGGGCACTTCAAATGACAAAAAGCTTAGGAGTTAAAGCTGGAGTAGTTATCAATCCAGGAACACCAGTCTCCATGATCAAACATGTTTTGCCTTTGGCTGATCAAGTACTAGTCATGACTGTCAATCCTGGGTTCGGCGGACAAAGCTTTATTGAAGAAACAGTAGAAAAAATTACGGAACTCGCTGATCTACGTAGAGAGAACAATTGGACTTATGCAATCGAAGTAGATGGCGGAATCGTTCCAGAAACAGCAAAAATCTGTAAAGATGCAGGGGCGGATGTCTTCGTTGCAGGATCATATATCTATGGAGCCGAAAATCCAGTCGGACAAATCGAACGATTAAAAGAGGCATTAGACTAAATGAAAATTTTATTAGCTGCTGGAGGTAATCCGCAAAACTGGCCGCAGTCTCTGCTGTCCAAATACGATGCCTATGTCGGGATAGACCGTGGTGCGCTGTACCTGCTTCAAGCAGGCTACCCAGTAGATCTGGCAGTGGGTGATTTTGATTCATTGTCGAACGAAGAGCAGAAGGAAGTATTTGCAAAAGCCAAAGAGTATACCCGTTCCCCTGCAGAAAAAGACGATACAGATACACAGTTAGGTATCTTAAAAACATTTGAACGTTACCCGCAAGCGGAAGTCACTTTGATTGGAGCTACGGGCGGAAGATTGGATCATCTTTTAGCCAATCTCTGGTTAGGTATGGAACCTCGCTTCAAACCCTTTGCCCATCAGCTTATTATCAGAGATTGTCAAAATTATTTGTCTTATTATTTGCCTGGAGAGCATATAGTAAGACAGATACCAGATATGAAGTATTTAGCTTATTGCTGCTTGACTCCCGTCTCGAATCTTACATTAAAAGGCAGCAAGTATGTATTGGAAAATAAAGAAGTAGAATATCCGACATCTTATGCAAGTAACGAATTTCTTTCAGATACCGCAGAATTTTCTTTTTCAGATGGTATGATTGCAGTTATTCAAAGCAAAGATTGATCCATAAACAAATAAAAAAATTTGTCTTTCAGGCTAAAAATGACAGAATCTATTATTTGCTAAAAAAAAGCTTAAGAGGAGCAACTTACCTTTTGTTTCACGGCATTTAGTGATAAAATTGAACACAAGAGTCTAATTAATTCGAGGTGTCTTTGTGAAGAAGTTCAATCCTAATAAAAATATTATTATTACCTTGGTTATTGTTATCATCGTGGTGACGATACTAAGTGTGACCGCTGCGCAGCGAGCGAATGAAGGAAAGCCCAATTTCTTCCAATCCATCGTTAATGACAGTGTTGCAATGGTTGATAAAACAATCTCTGCCCCAGTACGGTGGGTACGAAATGGAGTAGATTCTGTCCATAATCTTTTTTCAACTTATGCCGAAAATGAGCGGCTAAAAGAAAAAATCGATAGCTATGATGACGTTTCACAGCAAAACAAGAATTACGAGAGAGAAATCGAATCGTTGAAAAAAGAACTTGAGTTGAATCAGACGCTGACTAGTTACGAAAAAGTAACGGCAAATGTCATTACTCGTTCGCCTGACAGTTGGCAGGACATGCTGATCGTAGACAAGGGTTCTAAAGACGGTATCGAAGCAAATATGGCAGTCATGTCGCAAAAAGGATTGATTGGCCGAGTGATCGAGGTCAATACGGCTTCGTCTAAAATCGAATTACTGTCATCCTCTAATGAAAGCTCCAATCATTTTCCAGTACGGGTATCTTCGGCTAATGGCGAAGCGTTTGGTTTGCTTAAAAACTATGATGAAAAGCTCCATGCCTTAGTGGTGACCCAATTAACTGGTGATACGGATATCAAAGAAGGGGATGTTGTCCAGACATCCGGTCTTGGAGGGAATTCTCCAGCTAACTTGCCGATCGGTACGGTTATTAAAACGAAACCAGATAGTTATGGGCTGGATCGGGAAGTTTATGTGAAACCTTATGCAGAAATGTATGACGTGTCAGTTGTGACGATTGTCCAACGGCTAGCGGAGGATTAGTCCATGTTGAAGAAAGAAACAATTAAGTACTATCTGCCAATCGTTTTGTTCTTTTTGATGTTGATAGATGGTCATTTAACAAGAATGCTAGGGGAGTGGTCGAAAGGCACCTATATGTCAAATGCCCACTTTCTGATATTGGCATTATTATGTTGCAGTATGGCGTTTGAAAAACGTTATTTACTGATTACCACGATTGTTCTCGGGGCTATCTATGACGCTTACTATATTGGCGTTATCGGTATCTATGCAGTAGCTCTTCCTTTAATTGTATGGTTGATGTATGTAATGAAAGACGTTATCCATGTCAACATCTTTACTGAATTTTTCAGTATGATCATCTTTGTCACGGGTTATGAATTGTTTACGATGGTGGTCCAGTTGATTTTTAAATTAGCAGTAGTAAATAACACGTATTTTATTACAAGGTTTTTAGGTCCTACACTGCTGTTGAACATGATTATATTTGTATTATTCATTTTTCCATTTAAGAAATTATTCAGTGATGAATAATTTCTTTTTTTATTTTTAGGTCGAAAGCGAAAAAGAATCGTTGTTATCTTAAGAAATGCTAGACTTAACGCGGCTTTTTCATGATCATTTTCTGAAACGAACAGTTTTGTCATTTTTAAAAGTTGTTTTGAAACATTTTTGTAACATAACTATTATATCGTTGACATACTGCTATGGTACAATTTTTATATCGTTAAGAAAGACTTAAATATATTTAGATATTTATTAAATTAAGCCAGTCGGAGGAATGAAGAGTGAAAAAGAGTTTAATATCAGCAGTAATGGTATGTTCAATGACCTTGACTGCCGTAGCATCACCGATCGCTGCCGCGGCGGACGATTTTGATTCTCAGATACAACAGCAAGATCAAAAGATTGCAGACTTGAAAAATCAACAAGCAGATGCACAATCACAAATCGATGCCTTAGAAAGCCAAGTTTCTGAAATCAACACACAAGCACAAGACCTATTAGCAAAACAAGATACATTGCGTCAAGAATCTGCACAATTAGTAAAAGACATTGCAGATTTACAAGAACGTATTGAAAAACGTGAAGATACAATCCAAAAACAAGCACGCGAAGCACAAGTAAGCAACACAAGCTCAAACTACATCGATGCTGTATTGAATGCTGATTCATTAGCAGATGCTATTGGACGCGTTCAAGCAATGACAACGATGGTAAAAGCAAACAACGACTTGATGGAACAACAAAAACAAGATAAAAAAGCTGTAGAAGACAAAAAAGCTGAAAACGATGCTAAACTAAAAGAATTAGCTGAAAACCAAGCTGCTTTGGAATCTCAAAAAGGCGATCTTTTATCTAAACAAGCTGATTTGAACGTACTGAAAACTTCATTAGCTGCTGAACAAGCAACTGCTGAAGACAAGAAAGCTGACTTGAACCGTCAAAAAGCTGAAGCTGAAGCAGAGCAAGCTCGTATTCGTGAACAACAACGTCTAGCAGAACAAGCTCGTCAACAAGCTGCACAAGAAAAAGCTGAAAAAGAAGCACGCGAACAAGCAGAAGCTGAAGCACAAGCTACTCAAGCTTCATCTACTGCACAAAGCTCAGCAACAGAAGAATCATCAGCTACACAATCTTCAATGACTGAAGAATCATCATCAGCTACACAATCTTCATCAGCTACACAATCTTCAGCAACAGAAGAATCAACAACACCTGAATCTTCAACAGAAGAATCAACAGCGCCTGAATCTTCAGCAACAGAAGAATCAACAACAGCGCCTGAATCTTCAGCAACAGAAGAATCAACAACAGTGCCTGAATCTTCAACAACAGAAGAATCAACAACTGTACCTGAATCTTCAACAGAAGAATCAACAACACCTGCGCCTACAACACCATCAACAGATCAAAGTGTTGATACAGGAAACGGCACAGGAAGTAGTACTCCGGCTCCAACGCTAACACCTGAACAACAGCAAACTGTATCATCTGGTTCAACTTCTTCTGGAAGCGTGAATGGTGCAGCAATCGTAGCAGAAGCTTACAAATATATTGGTACTCCATATGTTTGGGGCGGTAAAGATCCAAGTGGCTTTGACTGCTCAGGGTTCACACGCTATGTTTACATGCAAGTAACTGGTCGTGACATCGGTGGTTGGACAGTTCCTCAAGAATCAGCTGGAACAAAAATTTCAGTTTCTCAAGCAAAAGCTGGAGACTTGTTATTCTGGGGATCACAAGGCGGAACTTACCACGTAGCGATTGCTTTAGGCGGAGGACAATATATCCATGCTCCTCAACCAGGCGAAAGCGTAAAAGTTGGTTCAGTTCAATGGTTTGCACCTGACTTTGCTGTCAGCATGTAAGAATGATTAATCAAAAAGAGTTAGCCCATTCTGGACTAACTCTTTTTTTATTGTGATAAAATAGAAATCAGATAAATTCTTCTGTCAATTCCATGAACGTTTGGATATCTTCAGTCACCATGTCGATACCTGCTTGCCAAAAATCTGGTTGGGTAAGATCGACATTCAAATGTTTCTTCGCAAGATCTTCCGTCGTCATTGAGGCAGTATCGCGTAGTAAATGGATATATTCTTCTTCAAAATTTGCTCCCTTTTGGTTGGCGTAAGCATAGATGCCCAAACTAAAGAGGTAGCCAAATGTGTATGGGAAGTTATAAAACGGTACGTCATCAATAAAGAAATGCAATTTTGCAGCCCAGAAATATGGATGGTAAGTAGCTAAAGCTCCTTGATAGCCTTCTTTTTGCGCCTCAACCATCATCTCTGTGATCTTATCTTCTGAGACTAATCCTTCTTGCCGTGCTTCATAGAATCGATTTTCAAAAATGAATCGGGAATGGATATTCATGAACATAGCTAAAGCATTTTGCAGTTTTGTATCTAGCAAATTGATTTTTTCTTCTTTTGTTTTTGCGACTTTTAATGTAGCATCGGCTACGATCAGTTCTGCGAATGTACTTGCTGTTTCTGCGACATTCATGGCATATTCGCGATTTAAAGAAGGTAAATCCCACATCGTGCTGCTATGGAAAGCATGTCCTAGTTCATGAGCAAGTGTCGCAACCTCATTAACAGAATTACTGTAGGTCATAAAGATCCTTGATTCTTTTGTTTCTGGTAACTCAGTACAATAACCACCAGGACGTTTCCCAGGACGATCTTCTGCTTCGATCCAGCTCTTTTCAAAAGCAGATTGGGCAAATTTAGCCATTTTTGGACTGAATTTGTTAAAGTTTTCGATAATAAATGCTGCTGCTTCGTCAAAACTAAAGGTTTTTTCTTTCAAATCGCCTAAAATAATAGGTGCATCTTGATCTTGCCATTCCATTTTTTCTTTACCGAAAAGATTAGCTTTTCTAGTCAAGTAATCAACAAGGGGTTGTTTGTTTTTCTGGATTGTATCCCACATGACAGACAATGTTTCTTTCTTCAACCGATTGTACTCTAATGGTTTTTGTAGAAAATCTGTGACACCATGAAGTTCATAGTCAGAAAGTCTAAAACCATCTAAATGATTCAAAGTATCTGTGAAGAGGGGTGCCTTTTCTTTCCAGGCTTCTTCCCATGCTGCGAAAAGTGTTTCTCTGACTTTTGGATCTGGATCGCCCATCATCTTATTGAAGGCTTGTCCAGCAGATAATTCGACTACTTGTCCATCTTGTTCGAAGGGAATCGAAATGCTGGCTACAATCGTATCATAATGACTGCTCCAAGCATTTAGACCATCTAAAGAAAGCGTATTTATAATGTTTTCTTCAGATTCTGATAGTAATTGTGAGCCATCACGACGAATCTCGTTTAAACGAAAAGCAATTGTTTCAAACGAAGATTGAGAAAGCATCTGATTCCAATCATTGTCAGATATTTCTGCAAATTTCTTTGACAATACAGTTTCGGCTGATTGCAGACGAGGCAGCATTGCGTAAAGCTTGCCTGATAAGACCTTTGCATCTGAATCATTGACATTGGCAGAAAGCAATGCAGTAATATAGCTGCTGCATTGGGTAAAGCCATTCGTAATCGTTTCTTGCAATTGAAGAATAGCGTTTAACTGCTCTGCATTGTCAGAACTAGGTGACCATTTTGTTACGCGGTGATAATACTCGTTCATTTGGTCTTCCAATTGCTTCATCCGTTGGTTCAAAGCATCAGAATGACTGCCTCCGGAAAAAATAGAATCTAGATTCCAATTTAATGAATAACTCATGAAAAAACTCCCTTCATATTGTAATACAAAATTAAGTATAGCACTTTTTTATGGAAGAAGTCTCTATGAAAATGATTGTTGTTTCTTCAAAAAAAGTCTAAGATAAAATACAGAGGTGACTTATGAATTCTTCAAAAAAACAAATGAAAAACGGAAATATTTATTTAGTAATCGCACTGATAGTCGTTATAATCTTATTTTACAGTTCTTCTCAAACTTACGGACAGCAATCACAAGTTTCGCGATTAGAAAGCTGGCTGCCTAATCAGCCATTTAAAGACACATTAGCGGGTATACGTTTTAATTATGGTGGAAGTATGGTGAGTATCGACCATCTGGGCTACGCCAAATTTTTAGAGTTCTTTTTAAGGAAGGGCACACATTTCGGTACCTATTTTATTTTGGGAGGCAGCTTGTTTTTAGGTGTTTTCCCCAAGCTAAAAATTTGGTGGCTGACAGCGATCCTTGCTTGGCTTTCAGCAACAGGGTACGCAGGTTTGGACGAATTCCATCAGATGATGACCGGTGGACGAACACCTATGTTCCAAGATGTCATGTTGGATTCGATCGGTGCTCTGACTGCTGTGATATTATGTGTGCTTTTTGCGGCATTCAAGAAGCGTTTATAGATTGGCTGTGGCTTTGTTTTTTTGTGAAATAGTACTAGAATAGAAGTGTATTCTCAAAAGAACAAGGGAGGAAAAATCATGTCAGGACATAGTAAATGGCATAATATCCAAGGAAGAAAAAATGCCCAAGATGCAAAACGAGGGAAAGTCTTTCAGAAACTTTCTCGTGAAATTTATATGGCAGCTAAAGCAGGCGGTCCTGATCCATCTATGAATCCAGCTTTGCGGCTTGTTGTGGACAAAGCAAAAGCTGCAAATATGCCTAACGACAATGTGGAACGGGCGATTAAAAAGGCTACGAGTGCCGTAGATGAAACGAATTACGATGAAATCACGTATGAAGGATATGGTCCGGGTGGAGTAGGAATCTTAGTCCATGCATTGACAGATAACCGTAATCGGACAGCGACAAATGTCCGAGTAGCTTTTACTCGAAACGGTGGATCACTGGGAGAAACGGGTTCAGTCAGTTACTTGTTTGACCGCAAAGGATATATCGCTATTGAACGCGATGGGTTGACTGTTGATGAAGAGACGATGTTTGAGGATGTATTAGAGGCGGGGGCAGAAGATCTGCAAACTTCTCCTGAAGTATTCGAGATTTATACTGCACCAGAAGATTTTGCTGCTGTACGAGATGAGTTGGAAAAAGAGTTCACTTTGGCGCAAGCAGAATTGACGATGATTCCACAAACGACGATTGATTTAAATGAGGAACAAAAAGAGCAATTGGAACGTCTAGTAGATAAGCTAGAAGACGATGATGATGTTTCAGAAGTCTTTACTGCTGCTGAAATGTAAGTAGCACATGGTTAGATAATAAAAAGAAAGCACCTGTACCAATCGTACGGGTGCTTTCTTTTTATATATTATTTTTGTTAGAAGACCAATACAGGCGTTCCTTTTTCGACCATCCCGAATAATTCCTTCATTACACTTGGTGGGGTGTTGATGCAGCCGTGTGAACCGCGGGTTTTCCATAAGTCTCCACCGTATTCAGGTTGCCAGTCTGAATCGTGGATACCAACACCTGTCCAGTCAATCGGCATCCAGTAGTTTACCGGACTCTCGTAAGGTGTTCCATCGTCATTTGTTCCTTTTAAAGTTGCATCTTCTTCTTTATTCCAAACATAGAAGACTCCAGCAGGTGTAGGTGTAGTTGGCTTTCCGGAAACGATATCTGTTTCAAGGGCCACTTTTCCGTCTTTGTAATACCACATATGCTGGTTCTCCAGATCAACTTCGATATACGTATCTTCGATCAATGGATGATCAGCGGTTGTGCCACCTTGCACAATGGGTGAACGAGTAAAATCTTGGCCTGCCAGAATCGCTTTTTTCAATGCTTCTGTCTCGCTGTCTGTTTGGATCGTCCAACTGTAAGTGCCAACTGGGACCGTAACTTCTCCTCTTTTTGTACTTTTAAATTTTGTGTCATTCGTACTTGTGTTATACTTTGTGCCTAAATCTGTTACATATTGACGTACTTGTTCTGTATCTAAATCGACTTTTCCATCATTGTAGGTCAGCCAACTCATAATATCACTTGATGGGATCTGGAAAGTCTCACCGTTTATACTGTAAGTAGCTTTTACATTTGCGATAGCATTCATGGATGCGAGTTGTTCTTTCAGTGAGCTGTCTTCAGATGTTACTTTTGGTTTTTCTTTGAATTCAGTCAATTCAATTGTATCTTTACCAGAGTTTACCGCACTTTTTAATTGTTTGACCGCAGCATCGACGTCGATCGTATTTCCATTGACTTCAGGCTTGATAACGAAAGAGTCACCTGCTTTTTCGATCGTTGCATCAGTAGTAGGTGTCCGGTCTTTGTTCAAATCAGTCAGCTTAGTTGTCAATGTCTGAACGGTAGTGTCTAGTTTTTGGTGGTTTTGACTGACAGGATCTATTTCTTGTTTTTCTGCCGCTGAGACATAAGTCATTCCCCAAGTCCATCCGTTTTGTTCATTTAGGATCGGAGAAAGCTCCGAAGTGAAATCATCTTTGTAGCCGAGCTCGGATTTTGGTACTTCCTGCCAGACTTTTCCATCTTCTTTAATAGCCAGTTTTTTATCAGAATAAGCTTCTTTTAATTTTTCATTTGCTTTTTCGACTGTTAGATTGCTGACATTTATTCCATTTATTTCTGTATTCGGCAAAAAATGCTTTGTGTAGTATGTACTGCGATAGGTATAAAAGCTGATCAGCACTAAGAGAACACCAAGAGCTGAAAGCAAAGCAACATGTTTCGATTTTTTTCGATGCGAAGATCTTGTCATATCGACAACTCCTTAAGTAAAAGTTTAGGGTGGAACGGTCTCATGATAGCATAATTTAGAGGAAAAGACGAAGGTTATCTCTACTTTATGAAAAAATTTAGAAACCATAAGGGTGATAAAATAAAAAAACGGAAAACACCGAATAGATGTTTTCCGTCATGTTCAAAGATTATTCAGCGTCTAGTTTAGCAAAAGCTTCATCTAGAATTTCTTTTAATTGCTTAGCAGAAGCAGCCATACGGTCTTGCTCGCTGTCACTTAAAGGAATTTCGATTACTTTTTGGATACCTTGACGGTTGATAACAGCAGGTGCACCAATGTAGATGTCGTTCAATCCATATTCGCCATTCATGAATACTGATAAAGGAAGAACAGCATTTTCATCATCTAAGATGGCACGAGTGATACGTGCTAATGCTACTGCGATACCATAGAAAGTAGCGCCTTTTTTCTCGATAATTGTGTAAGCAGCGTCACGTACGCCAAAGAATAGGTTAACCATAGCTTCTTCATCGATTTCTGGGTTGTTTTTTACCCATTCATAGATTTGCAAGCCGGCAACATTTGCATGTGACCAAACTGGGAATTCTGAATCTCCGTGTTCACCTAAGATGTAAGCATGGACGTTACGTGCATCAACGTCAACTAATTCCGCAAGTGCTTGACGGAAACGAGCTGAGTCAAGAGAGGTACCTGAACCGATTACGCGTTCTTTAGGGAAACCTGAGAATTTCCAAGTTGAGTAAGTCAAAATATCTACTGGGTTAGCGGCAACTAAAAAGATACCGTTAAATCCTGATTCAACGATTTGTGTGACAACATCGCGGTTGATTTTTAGGTTTTTGTTTACTAAGTCTAAACGAGTTTCACCTGGTTTTTGTGGTGCGCCAGCTGTAATAACAACTAAGTCAGCATCATGTGCGTCTGCGTAAGTAGCAGAATAGATTTTTTTAGGTGAAGTAAATGCCAAAGCGTGAGACAAGTCAATTGCGTCTCCTTCAGTTTTAGCAGTATTGATATCCACGATACCTACTTCTTGAGCGATATTTTGAGTAACTAGAGCAAAGGCATAGCTAGAACCTACGGCGCCGTCTCCAACAAGAATAACTTTTTGATGATCTTTTTTTTCTGCAGCTGCAGTCATTTAGTATCAATCCTTCCATTGATTTGTTTTTTCCCATGCTTATGCTAACATTTCTCAAGCCCCATGTCACGCTATTTGGCTATAAAATATAACAGATAACAAGGTTGTATTATATGTAAAAGCTTACATGTGCGTTATTTCACTATTTTTATATATCAATTATTTCATTAAACTTTGAAGAAATTTTTAATTTCTTTATCATTTATTAACGATTCTCTTTTAGCCGAAACGCCTTGTTTTGTGTTATACTATGCATTGACAAGTATAAAAAAGAAAAAAGCTCGATGGACTGGACCGCTAATTAGCAGTCCAGCCTTTTGTGCTGCTTTTTAGAATTAGGTGGAAAACAAAAATGAAAATGATCGTCGGGTTAGGAAACCCAGGTACCAAATACCAATATACAAAACACAATATCGGCTTTATGGTCGTGGATAAAATTGCACGCGAGCATCAAGCTACTTTCAAAAAAAATCCGTTCGAAGCAGAAGTTGCCGAATTTTTTCATAATGGAGAAAAGATCCTTTTAGTCAAACCACAAACATTCATGAATGAATCTGGTCGTGCAGTCGGCCCACTAATGACTTATTTTGGGATTTATCCAGAGGAATTAGTCGTAATCTACGATGATTTAGATCTGGCAGTGGGAAAAATCCGGCTCCGTCAAAAGGGAAGTGCCGGCGGGCATAACGGTATCAAAAGTATTATTTCCCATTTGAATACGAATGTCTTTGATCGAATCAAGGTGGGAATCGGCAGGCCAGAAGGGAAAAAAACAGTAGTCCAGCATGTGCTTAGTCCTTTCAGCAAAGAAAATCAGCCTTTGATAGAAGAAAGCATGTGTCAATCTGTTAAAGCAGTCGAATATCTCATAGAAGGGCATTCGTTCGTGGATGCGATGAATCGATTCAATTGAGGAAGGAGGAAAAGGAATGGATATTATTCAATTAGTCGGAAAAGATCCGCAAGTAAAAGAATGGGTCAGCAATTTAGAAGAAAAAATGCCTAGACAACTAATCACAGGATTAGCGGGCTCAGCGAAAACACTTCTATTTGCTCGAGCGTTTAAGAAAACAAATAAAAACATGATTATTCTGATGCCAAATTTGTATTATGCGAATCAGTTAGCAGAAGATCTGCAACATGTGATTCCGCAAGATCAGATCCATTTATTTCCAGTGGATGAAGTGCTTTCTGCTGAAATGGCCTTTTCTTCTCCAGAAGCGCGAGGCGAGAGAGTCGCAACGCTTAACGCACTTCAAGAAAAAAAAGCAGGTATCTATTTGTTGCCAGTCGCATCTTTGCACAAGCGACTGCCGAATAAGAAAACTTGGCTACAGGCGCAATTGAATTGGCATATTGGTGATGAGATAGACGTGGAAAATCTTCCTCGCCAATTGACTTTGATGGGCTATGTACGAGAAGAGATGGTCGCAAAACCGGGAGAATTCAGTATTCGAGGAAGCATTATCGATATTTACCCGTTAACGACAACCTATCCTGTTCGTGTAGAACTATTTGATGTAGAGATAGATTCTATGCGGTATTTTGAAGCAGAAACACAACGCTCAATCGAAAAAACGGAAGAAATCTGGGTTTCCCCAACGAGTGAACAAGTCTACGGACCAGAGGATCTAGAACATGGAATAGAGCAAATGCAAAAAATGCTAGAAAAACGGCTTGCTGCGACCACAGAAGAAGCAGACCGCGAGTTTTTGCAAGATTACTTCGGTCAGCTGACTTCAAGCTGGCAAGCAGGTGTCCCGACAGAAGAAGCAAAATTCTACTCAGATCTTCTTTACCAAGAATCTGTGACGATCTTGGATTATTTCCCTTCAAATAGTTTACTAGTCGTTGATGATTATCAGCGAATCATGGAAACAAATCGGGAAATTGAAAGGGAAGCGGCAGAATGGCAGACTCAAAAAATCAGCGAATTGCGGGTGTTTTCTGAGCAGACATTTTCAGCAGATATACAAAAAATCGTGCAGAAGGAAAAGTTCACCACAACCTTTTTCTCGCTCTTTCAAAAAGGAATGGGAAATCTTCGCTTCCAAGCAATCCATAATTTTCAATATCGGACGATGCAACAGTTCTTCGGACAAATGCCATTGCTGAAAACAGAAATGGACCGTTGGCGCAAGCAAAAGCAAACTGTTGTGATTTTTATTCCGACAAAGGACAGGATACGCAAAGCAGAACAAATGCTTCGAGATGAAGACATATTAGTAGTAGAAACAGAAAAAAATGCATTGATCAGAGGACAAGTGCAATTAGTTGAAGGAGCTTTGCAAGCTGGTTTTGAACTTCCTCAAGAAAAAATAGTAGCTATCACAGAAAAAGAAATTTTTCAAAAAACAACAAAAAAACAAACGAGACGTCAAACAGTAACAAACGCAGAGCGATTGAAAAGCTATAATGAATTAAAAGCAGGAGATTACGTTGTCCATGCCAATCATGGTATCGGGAAATACATCGGGATGGAAACGCTAGAAGTAGATGGCGTTCACCAAGACTATATGACTATTTTGTACCAAAACGACGATAAACTGTTTATTCCTGTTACTCAACTGAACCTGATCCAAAAATATGTCGCCTCTGAAGCCAAAGCGCCTCGCATCAATAAGCTAGGCGGAAGTGAATGGACGAAAACCAAGCGAAAAGTCTCTTCAAAAATCGAGGATATCGCTGACGATCTAATCAAATTATATGCCGCAAGAGAGTCAGAAAAAGGATATGCTTTTGGACCTGATGACGCCTACCAAAAAGAATTCGAAAATGCCTTCCCCTACTCTGAAACTGATGACCAGTTGAGAAGTGCAGCGGAGATCAAACGGGATATGGAAAAAGAAAAACCAATGGATCGACTACTCGTAGGTGATGTTGGTTATGGGAAAACAGAAGTAGCGCTTCGAGCGGCCTTTAAAGCGATAAAGGAAAGCAAACAAGTAGCCTTTTTAGTTCCAACAACGATCTTGGCACAGCAGCACTATGAAACGATGCTGGAAAGATTTGAAGGTTTCCCTGTAAATATCGGGCTATTAAGTCGTTTCAGAACAAGAAAGCAACAAAAAGAAACCATCGAACAACTGCGTACAGGTCAAGTTGATATTGTTGTAGGAACCCATCGAATCTTGTCAAAAGATATTGAATTTAGCGATTTGGGTCTACTGATCATTGACGAAGAACAACGTTTTGGTGTAAAACATAAGGAACGATTGAAACAGTTACGTGCACAAGTGGATGTTTTGACTCTGACTGCAACACCGATTCCGAGAACTTTGCACATGTCGATGTTAGGCGTGCGGGATCTTTCAGTAATCGAAACACCGCCTGCGAATCGTTATCCGATCCAAACATATGTTATGGAAAAAAATCCTGGGGCTATTCGCGAAGCAATCCATCGAGAAATGGGACGAGGTGGGCAAGTATTCTATTTATATAATCGGGTAGAAACGATCGAACAAAAAGTAGAAGAAATCCAAGAACTCGTTCCGGAAGCACGGATCGGTTATGCTCATGGGCAAATGACAGAGGCGCAATTAGAAAATACGCTTTTTGAATTTATTGAAGGTCAGTATGATGTTCTTGTCACTACAACCATCATTGAAACAGGAGTAGATATCCCGAACGCAAATACGTTGTTCGTTGAGAACGCTGATTATATGGGATTATCCACGTTATACCAATTGCGAGGGCGGGTAGGAAGAAGCAGCCGTGTCGCATATGCTTACTTTATGTATGAGCAGCAGAAGATCCTTAACGAAGTCAGTGAAAAACGTCTTCAGGCAATCAAAGATTTTACAGAACTGGGATCTGGATTCAAGATTGCGATGCGGGATCTTTCCATTCGCGGTGCAGGTAATCTCTTAGGTGCTCAGCAGCATGGATTTATTGATGCAGTCGGTTTCGATATGTATTCTCAAATGCTAAGCGAAGCTGTTTCTCGTAAACAAGGAAAGAATAGTCAAGTGGAGAAGACCACTGTTGAGATCGACCTCGGTGTCGATGCGTATCTACCTGAAACATACGTGGCAGATCAACGGCAGAAAATCGAGATCTATAAACGAATTCGTGAACTTGATTCGCAAGAAATGCTAGATGAACTAGAAGATGATCTGCTCGACCGTTTTGGAGAATATCCAGAAGAAGTAGCACATCTCTTGACAATTGGGCAGATCAAAATGGATGGCGATCGAGCGCTCCTAGAAACGATAAGGAAACAGGAGGCGCATATAGTCTTTACTCTAAGTAAAGTTGGAACAAAACGCTATAGTGTGGAACAGTTATTCGAAGCACTGACAGCGACAAAACTAAAAGCCAGTCTAGGCGTTGAAAAAGAACAGATGGTGATACGCTTGACGATCCCCAACCAAATGGAAGAAGCAGTATGGCTTCAGGAAATCCAAAAGTTTGTCAAAGCGTTGCGTGAGCAAAAATATCTGTCAGCGTAGGAAGGAGCAATGATTTGGATCATAAAGAAATGCGGCGCGTCATGCAAGGAGCATTTGTATTGACGATTGCTTCTTTCATAGCAAAAGTATTAAGTGCCCTTTACCGAATTCCCCTCCAAAACTTAGTCGGCGACGAAGGTTTTTATGTTTATCAGCAAGTTTATCCAATTTATGGGATAGCAATGACTTTAGCTTTATCCGGTCTTCCGCAGTTCATATCAAAGTACGTTGCAGAAAGAAAGAATCCTTTCGAGCGAAAGCAAGCTTTGCAAAATCTTTATCCCTTAGTATTTTGGACAGGTGTCTTTTTGTGGTTGTTTGTCTTTGCATTTAGCAGCTGGATTGCTTGGATGATGGGAGACATACAATTGAAACCGCTGATCCAAGTAGTTTCCTTTACCTTTTTGCTGATGCCTGGTCTATCTTTTTATCGAGGGAATTTCCAAGGAAGATTCTTGATGGAACCAACTGCTGTTTCTCAAGTAGTTGAGCAGTTCGTTCGTGTTTTTGTGATTGTCTGTAGTGCGTTTGCTTTTAGAAAGCTTGGATGGACGGTGTACCAAACAGGGACGGCAGCAATGAGTGGAGCTGTTTTTGGCGGTTTATGCGCATATGGGATCCTTCACTACTATGAACAAAAGATTCATGGAGGAGCGTTAAGCTTCCGACGGTTTCCATTGTTCAAACAGCCGTCAAAGCCCTTGATCCGGCGTTTTCTGGTAGAAGGCGGACTGGTTTCGATTTATAGTGGATTGCTTATCTTTTTCCAGCTGATCGACTCTTTCTTTGTAAAAAATGCTTTGGAAGTTTACGGACTGTCAGAATACGGTGCGAAGATAGCAAAAGGGGTCTATGATCGAGGTCAGCCTTTAGTACAATTAGGTTTAGTGATTGCCACTGCATTAAGTGCGACATTCCTGCCTGCGTTGACTCGTCATTTGACCAACCGGATCTATCGTCAGTTTTTACAGACAGCCAAAATCTATCTTAGATTGACGACCGCTTTAGCATTAGCTGCGTCTTTGGGATTAGCCTTGCTGCTCCCTTATATCAATTATGCGTTGTTTAAAGATTATGCGGGAAATGCAGCGCTTGTATTGTTTGTTTTTTCCATTGCTTTCACTGCAGTCATCCAAGCTTATCAAAGTATTGCTCAAAGCAAGAACTCGTTTCGCCCTTCTTTAAAAGGCGCAGGATGGGGACTATTGGTAAAAGGATTGACTACTTCTTTTCTGACCGGTTTATTAGGAACAGCAGGTGCAAGCCTGTCTACCCTTTTAGGATTAGGTGTGACGCTTTGGTATTTTGTTCGAATTGAAACAAAAGAGCTAAATGCTTTTTGGAAAGAACGGCATTTTGGACGGAAGTTGATGATCAGCCTTCTTTGTATGGCAGTAGTACTGCTGCTGTATTATGGTGTATTGAATATAGTGTTTGGTCCTGTAACTCATCGTTCCACTGCTTTTTTTGTCAGCGTGATAGGAGTTGGGATCGGGGCTTCTGTGTTCATTTATACAGTGATCCGTCTTCGTCTGTTTACAGTACGAGAATGGCTAATGTTGCCTTTTGGTAAGAAGATCCTGCGATTAAATAAAAAAATTAAAAAGTGAGGAATAAGATATGCGATTAGATAAATTTTTAAAAATTTCCCGAATCATCAAAAGACGATCAGTAGCAAAAGAAGTAGCTGATAAAGGAAGAATTCAAATCAACGGTAAATTGGCGAAATCTTCCAGTGATGTCAAAGTAGGCGATATTTTGAAAGTCCAGTTTGGCAACAAAACGTTGGAAGTGAAAATTACGGAATTACATGAATCAACCAAAAAAGAAGATGCACAAAAAATGTACGAAATTATTTCTGAAAATCGCACAGAAACACTAGAGAAATAGATTAGACAAGCTTTCACGATATTGGTATAATGAAAAAGACAATCAAAAAGATTGGAGCGAATCCAAGTGACGAAAAAAAGCAATAAAATCGCTGCGCTAGATACGGAATATGCAAAGAAAAAGTATGCTGAATTTCAGCAACAACAACGTCAACTGATTTTTCGAAGACGCAGACTGGCTGCAATTTTTGTTGGTGCTTTGGTCATTTTCGCGATAATAGGTGTGCAGATTTTCCATGACATGCAAAGGATGCATCAATTGAACGAATTGAGAGTCGAAGCAAATACTGAAATGAAAGAAGTCAACGCAGACGTTGATCAGCTGCACCAAGATGTTTCATTGCTGAAAGATGATGAGTATGTAGCTAAACTTGCCAGAAGCAAATTCTTTTACTCAAAAGACGGTGAAAAAGTTTATCCTATATTAGAATCAAATACAGACAGCTCGACAAATGAAACAGATCAATCAACTAGTTCTACAACTGCAAAATAAGCAGGAATATAAAAAAGGGAAATAATTAGGAGGAACATTTTTTTTATGTCAATCGAGGTAGGAGCAAAACTGCAAGGAAAAGTATCAGGAATCACAAATTTTGGTGCGTTTATTGATCTAGGTGCTGGAAAAACGGGTCTAGTTCATATTAGCGAAGTGTCAAATGGCTATGTAAAAGACATCCATGATGTTTTAAGTGTAGGAGATGAAGTAACAGTCAAAGTTATTTCAGTAAATGATGATGGAAAAATCGGACTATCTATCCGGAAAGCGCAGGAACAACCTGCTGAATCTGGAGAAGAAAGCCGTCCTAAAAAATATCAACAAAAAGATCCCCGTGACAACCGAAATCGTCCAGCACAGAAAAAATCTTTTTCTCGCAGTCAACCTTCAGCTCAAAAAGAAGACTTCGATTCATTGATGAGTTCATTTTTGAAAGATAGCGATGACCGCTTATCTTCATTGAAGCGAAACACAGAAGGAAAGCGCGGTGGCCGTGGCGGACGCCGCAGCTAAAAAGCCGCAAATAATGATAGTGCGACTATTTGGGTCATAGTATCAACAGAGGGCAGGTTAATTGTCGTTTTAGACGTTTTCCCGCTCTCTTTTTTTTAGGAAGAAAGGGTGTGGAAAGGATGAACGTTGAAAAAGGCGGGAAAAAAGCACCGCTATTACAGCAGTCATTTATTCGGCACGGGAATGAACAAGGATTCTGGCAACAAGGATCGAGAATTTTAGCAGCGGTATCAGGTGGTGTTGATTCGATGGTTTTGCTCCATTTACTTTTACAAGTGCAACGCCAAATCGGTTTTTCTTTAGGTATCGTCCACATCAATCACCAATTAAGAGAAGAATCAGCAGAAGAAGCTGCCTATCTTCGCTCATATTGTGAAGAGAAGAATCTCCCTTTATATGTAAGTATTTGGGAAGATCCAGCCAAATCCGCCATAGAAACAGAAGCTCGTAACTTTCGTTATCAAGAATTCACTCGCGTGATGGAAGAAGGACAATATGACACGTTGATGACTGCTCATCACGGAGATGATCAAATCGAGACGGTGTTAATGAAAATCGTTCGTGGGGGACAGTTAAATACTTTTTCTGGAATCAAAGAAGTACAACCATTTGCTACGGGCAGACTGGTTCGTCCGTTGCTGAGTTTTAGCAAAGAAGACCTATATACTTATGCAGCGGAATCGCAGCTTGTTTACTTTGAGGATCAGACAAACCAATTGTTAGATGTCCAGAGAAATCGGCTTCGTCATTTGGTAGTTCCTCAATTGAAACAAGAAAATACACAGGCGTTGAGACATTTCCAGCAATTTTCGCAACAGATCCAATGGGCAGACCAAGTCATTCAAAAATATATGGGACAGTTGATCGAAAAGGAAGTCGAACAGTGGGAGGAACAATTTCGATTTTCTGCAGAAATGATCGAAGAAATGACAGATGCTGAACGATACTATTTTTTTTACTCCTTTTTCGACAGAGCATTCTCAAAAACAGGGATTATTTTGAAAGAACAACAAATGGAGTCGATTTTAGAACAGTGGCAACAGAAAAAAAGCCAATGGCAACTCAGTATTGGCAATAAGTGGATACTGAAAAGAGAGTATCATTTTGTTGTACTCGCTAAAAAAGAAAAACAAGCAACTAGCCAGACAGAAGACCAGCGCTTGTTGCTGATTCCAGAACAAGGAATATATTTGAATGAAACAGAATGGATTGGTCTGGTCAAACCTGAAAATGCAGGGGACATCAAAGCAACAGATTCATGGTCTCTATTTTCTCATGACATTTGGATTCCTGCTGATGTGCAACTGTATGTCGAAAAAAGAAAAGCAGGAGACCGCATTAAATTAACAGAGAATCTCACAAAAAAAGTATCTAGATATTTTATCGATCAGAAAGTACCTAATTCACAAAGGCAGCATGCTTGGATCATTACAGATGCCAAAAGAAATATATATAGCTTGATACCTTTTGCCTTTTCATATTTGAGTATTCGTGAAGAAACTGATAAAATACACTACATACTTCTTTACAAATATCAAAAAGAAGCAATTGGAAGGAGAACCTGATGTTGGAAAAGGATATTGAGAGAATTTTGATCTCACAAGAAGAGATACAAGTTCGTTGCAAAGAACTAGGCAAAGAGTTAACAGAAATTTACCAAAACACCAATCCCCTAGTAGTAGGTGTCTTAAAAGGAGCGGTACCATTCATGGCAGATATCGTTCGTTCTATCGATACGTATTTGGAATTGGATTTCATGGATGTTTCAAGCTACGGGAATGCAACAGTCTCGTCAGGGGAAGTAAAAATCGTCAAAGACTTAGATACGAATGTAGAAGGTCGCGATCTGTTGATCGTTGAAGATATCATTGACAGCGGAAGAACACTTGCTTATTTAGTGGATCTTTTCAAATACCGCAAAGCAAAATCAGTCAAAATTGTTACACTACTTGACAAACCTGAAGGAAGAGTAGTAAATATCGAAGCAGATTATGTTGGCTTCAACGTACCAAATGAATTTGTGGTCGGTTATGGCTTGGATTATGCAGAAGCATATCGTAACCTTCCGTACATCGGTGTATTGAAACCTAGTGTTTATCAATCAAATTAATGCTGTATCTCAATTAAATTATGGTACAATAGAATGGTCAGGATTGATAAAAAACTGTTAAATTAAATTGACGCTTAGGGAGGGCAACTATGAACAAAAAGAACAACGGCATGATGAAAAATGCCTTGTATTATGTCCTCGTAATCTTAGCGATGGTAATGGTCGTTTATTTTATTTTTGGTAATAACGGCCAGCGATCGTCAGATATCGAGTACTCAAAATTCACAGAACAACTACAAGCAGGCAAGATCAAAGAATTTGAAGTGCAGCCTGCAAATGGTGTATATAAGATCACTGGTGAATACAAAGAACAGCAGACCGTCGCTAACAGCGGTGGGTTAGCTATCTTAGGTTCAACAGATACGACTACTACCCATTTCACAACAATCATTTTGCCAAATGATACAACATTGAGCCAAGTAACAGAACTGGCAAAAGAAAACAAAGTTGCTACAACAGTAAAAGAAGAATCAAGTAGCGGTATATGGGTTTCCCTATTGCTTAGCTTCTTGCCAATCGTAATCATCATCTTTTTCTTTTACATGATGATGGGACAACAAGGCGGCGGCGGTGGCGGTGGCGGCCGTGTCATGAACTTTGGTAAATCAAAAGCCAAAGAAGCAGACAAAAAAGCTAATCGCGTACGTTTTTCTGATGTAGCGGGTGCGGAAGAAGAAAAACAAGAACTAGTTGAAGTTGTTGAATTTCTGAAAGATCCTCGCCGATTTGTTGAATTAGGTGCCCGTATCCCGGCAGGTGTACTTTTAGAAGGACCTCCAGGAACAGGTAAAACCTTATTAGCAAAAGCTGTTGCCGGAGAAGCTGGAGTACCGTTTTACTCGATCTCGGGTTCTGATTTCGTAGAAATGTTTGTCGGTGTTGGAGCAAGTCGTGTTCGTGATTTGTTTGAAACAGCGAAGAAAAACGCACCAGCTATCATTTTCATTGATGAAATTGATGCGGTAGGTCGTCAACGTGGTGCCGGTATGGGCGGCGGACATGATGAACGCGAACAAACATTGAACCAATTGCTTGTAGAAATGGATGGCTTCGACGGAAATGAAGGAGTAATCGTCATTGCTGCAACCAACCGTTCTGATGTACTAGACCCAGCGTTACTACGTCCAGGCCGTTTTGACCGCCAGATTTTAGTTGGACGTCCAGATGTAAAAGGTCGTGAAGCAATCTTGCGAGTCCATGCACGGAATAAACCGATGGCAGATGACGTTGACTTGAAAGTTGTGGCTCAACAGACACCAGGTTTTGCCGGAGCAGATTTAGAAAATGTCTTGAATGAAGCAGCGTTAGTAGCTGCTAGAAGAAATAAAAAGAAAATCGATGCTTCTGATATCGATGAAGCGGAAGATCGCGTGATTGCAGGTCCAGCTAAAAAAGATCGCGTAATCAGCAAAAAAGAACGCGAAATGGTTGCTTATCACGAAGCTGGTCATACGATTGTCGGATTAGTATTGAGTCGCGCTCGGGTCGTCCACAAAGTAACGATCATCCCTCGCGGACGCGCCGGCGGATATATGATCGCTTTACCAAAAGAAGATCAGTTCTTGATGACGAAAGAAGATATGTTTGAACAAATCGTAGGCTTACTTGGTGGACGTACAGCTGAAGAAATCATCTTCAATGTCCAATCAACTGGTGCTTCCAATGACTTTGAGCAAGCGACAGCTCTAGCACGAAGCATGGTAACAGAATATGGAATGAGTGATCGTTTAGGTCCTGTTCAATATGAAGGAAACCATCAAGTGTTTGTTGGCCGCGACTATGGTCAAACAAAAGCTTACTCTGAACAAGTCGCTTTCGAGATTGATCAAGAAGTACGAAAAATCTTGATGGAAGCTCATGATAAAGCTCGAGAAATCATCGAAGCTCATCGTGCACAGCATAAACTGATTGCTGAAAAACTTTTGGAATTCGAAACATTGGATGCCAAAGCAATCAAGTCATTGTTTGAACACGGTGTGATGCCTGAAGGTACTGAGTCAAATGATTATCCAAGCGAAAAAGAAGCGAAAACTTTTGAAGAAGCAAAACGTGCTTTGGAAGAAAAAGACGCTGAAAAACAAGCGGAAGAAAAACGTGATTTTGAAGAAGCAAAACATGAACTGAATGAGGAAAATAAAGCAGAACATGATTCAGATTCTCAACAATCAGAAGATAATCATTCAGACGATCAATACAAATAAAAAAATATAGGTCAATTGATCTGATTTGACTCCCGAAAACCGGAACAAAAACCGGTTTTCGGGAGATTTCTTTATTTAAGTTGTAAATAGGATGATGTCCTGTTTTCTAGATGATTCTGAATTATTTTTAAAAGAAGCATTCCAAAGTTGAAAAAAGCAGTAGTTGCTAGTATGATTCACTATGAGTTTAAAAACGGAAAAAGGAGTACATAACAAATGAAAGATTATTTGGTTAAGGCACTTGCTCACGACGGATTCGTCCGAGCATACGCCGTTCAAGCAACAAATACCGTAGCGGAGGCACAAAGACGTCATGATACTTGGCACACCTCCTCAGCTGCTTTGGGACGGACATTGGTCGGTAGTCTGCTACTTGGTGCGACGCTCAAAGGAGAAGACAAACTAACTGTTCGAATCCAAGGCGATGGTCCAGCAACAGGAATTGTAGTAGATGCAAATGGAAAGGGAGATGTGAAAGGTTACATCAAAAATCCGCATCTCAGTCTTCCTCTAAATAGTGAAGGTAAAATCGATGTGCGGGGAGCAGTTGGAACACAAGGAATGTTTACTGTCACAAAAGACTTAGGATTAAAAGAACCTTTTTCTGGGCAAACGCCGATTGTTTCTGGAGAAATCGCTGAAGATTTTACTTACTATCTTGCTATCTCAGAACAAATCCCTTCAGCTGTTGGACTGAGTGTATTGGTCAATACTGACGACAGCATCAAGACGGCGGGAGGATTCATGATCCAAATCATGCCAGGTGCCGATGAAGAAACAATCAGCAAGATCGAAGAACAATTAAAAACGACACCAAGAATCTCTACCCTCTTAGATGAAGGACAGACACCAGAAGAAATATTGAAAGGATTGCTTGGTACAGAAGAATTGAACATTTTGGAAAAAATGCCTGTTCAATTCAAATGTGACTGTTCAAAAGAAAAATTTGCAGAAGCAATTATCGCGTTAGGTGCAGAAGAAATCCAAGCAATGATAGACGAAGATCACGGTGCAGAAGCGGTTTGTTCTTTCTGTAATAACAAATACAAGTATAGTGAAGAAGAATTAGCTGGATTGAAGAAAGAAGCCTTAGGAGGGATTTAAGTGGAACACACATGGAAAATCGGCAATGTGGAAATCCCTAATCGTGTCGTTGTTGCACCGATGGCTGGAATAACAAATTCAGCATTTCGAGTCACTGTCAAAGAATTTGGTGCAGGCTTAGTCGTATGTGAAATGATCAGTGACCAAGGTATTCATTTCAGAAACAAAAAAACTTTAGAGATGCTCCACATTGAAGAAACAGAACATCCATTAAGTTTACAGATATTTGGCGGAAATAAAGATAGTCTAGTTGAAGCTGCTCAATTTGTCGAAGAAAACACAGCTGCCGATATAATAGATATCAATATGGGCTGTCCAGTAAATAAAGTAATCAAAGCAGAAGCAGGAGCAAAATGGCTTTTAGATCCTGAGAAAGTATACGAAATGGTCCAAGCTGTTTCTTCAGCAGTAGATATCCCAGTAACAGTCAAGATGCGTATTGGTTGGGATGAAGAGCACGTCTTTGCTGTAGAAAATGCATTAGCAGCACAATCAGCTGGAGCAAGTGCCATCGCTATGCATGGACGTACACGGGTTCAGATGTATGAAGGAAAAGCGGACTGGGAAGTATTGAAAGAAGTGAAAAAACATTTGACGATCCCATTTATGGGGAACGGGGATGTCAAAACGCCAGAAGATGCAAAACGGATGCTTGACTATGTCGGTGCAGACGGTGTGATGATTGGTCGTGCAGCGCTGGGCAATCCATGGATGATTCACCGCACACAGCATTATCTCGAAACAGGAGAACTGATTCCTGAACCAACACCAGCCGAAAAAATTGCTACAGCTAAACTTCATTTACAACGCTTAGCAGATCTCAAAGGAGAAAAAGTAGCTTGTAGAGAATTCAGAACACATGCGGCTTATTATTTAAAAGGGATTCCTCGAGCAGCGAAAGTGAAAGTAGCAATCAATCAGACAGAAAAACAGCAGGAAATCAATGACCTGCTGGATCAATTTGTAGAAAAAGCGGAAAAAGTACTATTGAAATAAACGTTGTGATTTCTAAGTTTTTCGTGAATTTTCAAGCCGAAATTCCAAGTTCGGCTTGCTTTTTTTGTGTTTCATTGGCATTATAGGAAAGAGATTAACATGAGAATGGAGGAACTTTTGTGACACAGGAACAACAACATCAAGTAGAAGATTTAAATGATCAAATGCTTGTACGTCGTCAAAAAATGGAACAATTGCGTGAAGATGGAATCGATCCATTTGGAAAACGATTTGAACGCACGCACAACTCAGAAGAATTGCATGAACTATTTGATCCAAGAACAAAAGAAGAACTAGCAGAAATGGGATTGACCGCTAGTGTAGCTGGTCGTATGATGACTCGCCGAGGAAAAGGGAAAGCTGGATTTGCGCATCTACAAGATCGTGAAGGCCAAATTCAAATTTATGTAAGAAAAGACCAAGTAGGTGATGAGGCCTATGAAGTATTCAAACATGCAGACCTTGGAGATTTCTTTGGTGTAACTGGACAAATCATGAAAACAGACACAGGCGAAGTTTCTATCAAAGCTTCAGAAATCACGATTTTGTCAAAAGCACTTCGTCCACTGCCAGATAAATACCATGGCTTAACGAATATTGAACAACGCTACAGACAACGCTACTTGGATTTAATCAGTAATCGCGAAAGCTTTGACCGATTTATGAAACGAAGCCAAATTATCAGCGAAATCCGTCGCTATTTAGATGGCAATGGCTATATTGAAGTAGAAACACCAGTATTGCACAATGAGGCAGGTGGAGCTGCCGCACGCCCATTTATCACGCATCATAATGCACTGGACATTGATTTATATTTGCGTATTGCGCTAGAACTTCATTTAAAACGACTAATTGTTGGCGGAATGGAAAAAGTTTATGAAATCGGCCGCGTTTTCCGTAATGAAGGAATTGATACTACACATAATCCAGAATTTACGATGTTAGAAGCATACACAGCATATACTGATTTCAATGATGTAATGAATCTGACAGAAGGTATTATCCGTAACGCAGCTGAAAAAGTACTAGGAACAGCAAAAATCACATATGATGGACAAGCTGTCGACTTAGAAAGTGACTTTAAACGCATCCATATGGTAGATGCAATCAAAGAACAAACTGGTGTAGACTTCTGGCAAGAAATGACATTGGAAGAAGCATTAGCTTTAGCCGAAAAACACAATGTAGAAGTAACCGAAGCTATGGGTGTCGGACATGTTATCAATGAATTCTTTGAAACATTTGTTGAAGAAACATTGACACAACCGACGTTTGTATACGGACATCCAGTCGAAGTTTCGCCTTTAGCGAAGAAAAATCCAGAAGATCCTCGATTCACAGATCGATTCGAACTATTCATCGTGGGGCGCGAATTTGCTAATGCCTTTACAGAACTGAACGATCCAATTGATCAAAGAGAAAGATTCGAAGCGCAAGAAAAAGAACGTGAACTAGGAAATGACGAAGCTCACGGTGTAGACGAAGACTTCTTGGAAGCCTTAGAATACGGTATGCCGCCAACTGGTGGTCTAGGCATCGGGATCGACAGATTAGTAATGTTGCTAACTGATGCACAATCAATTCGGGATGTTTTGCTATTCCCAACAATGAGATAATCGAATAAAAGCTGTCTAAGGAATTCCTTAGGCAGCTTTTGCTGTGTAGAAAGGAATAAATAATAACGAAAGTTCAAAAGCTAATGCCGACTATTCTAGACATTAAAGAAGACGAAAACGAACGATAAAGAAAGAAAAGTTATGAATAATCGTTTATTGAAAAAAACTTGAAAAAATACAAAAAATTCGTTGACCAAGCTAAATTTAGTTGGTATATTATTACTTGTCCAAAAGACAGAAGAAAATATTTATTCAAAAACATAACAAAAAAGTTATTGACATGTTACTAACGACATGATAAGATAACTGAGTCATTAAAAAAGAACCACTTGCGAAGCTTGATTCTATCGAAAAAAACTTCAAAAAAGTTCTTGACAAATAACAAACGATAAGTTATGATAAATGAGTTGCTGAAAGATTTCGAAAAACGAAATCGAAAAAACTTTTAAAAAAGAGTTGACAATCGTTTGTCTCTCTGATATGATATAAAAGTTGCTACGGCAGCCAAAAATGAATCGGGAAACACTCTCGATGAAGTAGACCTTTGAAAACTGAACAAAG